>DASUBU010000110.1:0-37004 GCA_035763125.1 Ktedonobacterales bacterium | reverse complement strand
CTGCTCCAATACGAAGCCGGGCATCTCCCCATTGACTTCGCTCGCCAGCTCGATGAAGCGCGCACGGTAGTTTAGTGAGCGCAGCTTCCAGGCCAGGTATTGAGGATCAACGGGAATACAATGTCCGCCAAGGCCCGGCCCTGGATAGAATGGCACAAACCCGAACGGCTTGGTGGCCGCAGCCCGAATGACTTCCCAGACATCCACGCCCAGCACATTCGCGATCAGCGCCAGCTCGTTCGCCATGCCAATATTGACGGCGCGAAAGGTGTTCTCGAGGAGTTTGACCAGCTCCGCTACACATGGTGAGCTGACGCGAACGACCTCTTCTACCACCGAGCCATACAGCGCGGCAGCGAGACGGGTGCAATCCGCGGTCACTCCGCCAATGACTTTTGGCGTGTTGCACAACGTATATCGTGTGTTGCCCGGATCAATGCGCTCTGGTGAGAAGGCCAGGAATACGTCGGCGCCGACGCGCATGCCGCGGCGTTCCAGCATTGGCTGCACGAGCTCTTCAGTTGTGCCTGGATAGGTTGTGCTTTCGAGTACCACGACCTGCCCCTGGTGGAGCCTGCGTGACACCGCTTCAACCGCGTCTACGACAAATGAGACATCGGGGTCCTTCGTCTTCCGCAGCGGTGTTGGCACGCAGATGCTGACGGTGTCCACCTCACCGAGCCGGTCGAAGTCAGCCGTTGCCTCGAATCGGCCGTTGTCAACCAACGACCGCAGGACGTCGCCATCCACGTCCTGAATGTGGCAGATACCCGCATTGAGCGATGCCACGCGCGCGGAGTCCACGTCAAAGCCAATGACATGGAATCCGGCACGCGCGAACTCCGTCGCCAGAGGCAATCCAACGTAGCCGAGGCCTATCACGCCTACCACGGCGCGCCGCTCTAGAATGCGCTTGAGCAGCTCGTCCACTCCGTTCTGCACGCCAGTGCTCATCTCAACCTGTTCCTTACTTCGCTGTGGACATTCTACTGGTTCGCATCGCATTGATAGTGCGTGCAAGGCCCTCACGAAAGCTCACAGTGGGCGCGTAGCCCAGGAGACTGTGGGCAAGCGCAATGTCAGCCAGACTGTCACGGACGTCTCCCGAGCGCGGTGCCCGATACTCTGCATCCACGCTGGCGCCGATGAGCCCACCCGCCAGGCGCAGTGTCTCGTTGAGGGAGACACGCGCGCCGGAGCCGATATTGATGGCGTGCCCTGGCGCCTCAGGCGCTTCGGCGGCGAGCAGGTTTGCCTGGACGACGTTCTCTACATAGGTAAAGTCGCGCGTCTGCTCGCCGTCACCGAAGACCACTGGACGCCGACCCTCTAACAGCGCCGTGATGAAGCGCGGAATCACCGCAGCGTATTCGGACGCCGGGTCTTGCCGAGGACCAAAGACATTGAAGTAGCGCAGCGCCACGGTCTCCAGGCCGAAGAGGCGATGATAGACCAGGCACAGATGCTCGCCGGTCAGCTTTTGGATGGCATACGGCGAGAGCGGACTGGTCGGCATATCCTCCTGCTTCGGCAGGAAAGGCGTATTGCCATACACAGACGACGATGAGGCGTAGATCAAGCGCCGAACACCGGCCTCGCGCGCCGCCAGCAGGACGTGCTGCGTGCCGTTCACGTTCGACTCCAATGAGGCAATCGGCTCGGCAATCGAACGCGGCACCGAGGCGAGAGCGGCTTCATGGAAGACGACGTCTACCCCTGCCATCGCGGCGCGCACCGCGTCGAGCTCGCGCAGATCACCGTGCACCACCTCGACTGAACCTGCCTCCGTCACCGCTGCGAGGTTCGCTTCGCGTCCAGTCGCAAGGTTATCAAAGATGCGAACGCGCTCACCGCGTGCGGCGAGCGCAGCCGCAATGTGCGAGCCGATGAAGCCCGCGCCGCCGGTCACCAGATATCGCGCTGCCGTCACTCGTTTCTCTCCACTTTGTTTGCGAACGTTGGTTGCATTGATGAGCGGATCGCAGGTGATGAAAAACGTCTCCTCCAGATCGCCCGCCCTCACCATGAGCGTGATGTGCTGATACGGCTATGCCTGGCGCTGGATGGCCGCGCGGATACTAGGCGAGCCTGCACTGCGCCTAAACTAGCCCGGTGAGGGACCACCTGCAATGGGTACGGGCGCGCCGCGGGCTGCACGCTCTGGCGCCTGCGCGACGGCGGTCCGCTCGGCCCCGCGCTCGCTGGCGAAGACTTGCGCAAACGGCAGTGCTGCCAGCAGCCAGAAGTAGGTGCCGAGACCGTAGACCCAGAAGGTGTTGCCCACTGAGAGTTGCGCCACAGCTGCAACCAGCCCGCCCGCCACCAAGGCCAACAGCACCCGTGCCTCCCCTGTCGCTCGCAAGGCACCCCGTACCGCGCGCAAGATCAGCAGCGTCAAGGTGGCCAGTAGCAGCCCCAGGCCAACCCAGCCATGATCATAGAACACCTGCAAATACAGGCTGTGCGGTGCAGCGACATCATCGGGCGAGACCTGACCCAGAATCGCCAATGAACTGTAGAGGCCGTGTCCGATCGGATCGCTGGGATGCAGGTGTTTCAGCAGTACCTCCCAGCCATAGGTGCGGGCGTTGAGTGTGGTCAGATTGGCCAGCAACCGCTTCTGTAAGCCAAGCTGCGGAATTGCCACCAGCACAGCGCCTACAACCATACTGGCCGCCATCCCAACCAGCAGACGCCGCCGCCAACGAGGCTCCAGCAGCAGCGCCGCCACCAGTGCCATCAAGATCACCGCGACCAGCGCGCCTCGTGAGAACGTGAGCAGCAGCGCGACGATGTTGATCAACAGCGCTATCCACCATGCCCCCCGCTGTGAGGACCGCGCCGTCATTGCACGATACATCGCCAATGGCAGGGTCAAGATCAGGTAGAAGGCGAATGAGTTGGACCAGCCAAAGATCGCCTCCACACGGTAAATCAATGGCGCGCCGGCTTCTTGGAAACCACCGAAGCGCAGCAGGTATTGTGCTAGCCCCAGTGCCGCTAGCGCGGTAGACGTGCAAAGCACCGCTGTCACGAACTGCTCGAGGCGTTTGCGGGTCGTCAGCAGCGTCGCGGCGAGCAAGAAGAGCATCCCATAGTCGAGGTAGCCCAGGACGTCTATGGCGAATTGCGAATGTGCGAGCGGAGAGCGGAGAAATCCGACCAGCACCCATGCCAGGAACGCGAGATATGGCCACAGCGCGCGCGGCCAGCGTCCCATACCTCGCCGCTCGCGCCAGATCAGCAGCGCGAAAGCCGGCAGCGAGCCCAGCGCCAGCACATAGCCAAGCGAGTGATCGAACACATAGACGCCGTAGAAGGCGCCGACCGCGGCCCATGTCAGCAGCAGCCCGAACGGCGAGCGCAGGAAGAGCACGCCCAGCGTCAGCCCAACTGAGAGCCGCAGCCCCTGCACGGCGTCTTTCAGCGTCACATAGCCCACCCCGGCAAAGATTGCGGCGACCAGCGCGACGTTGCGCACTGCCCGCAGCGGCGTCAGACCTAGCCGGTCCATCCCCAGACGGCTGAGAATCGCGCCACCACGGCTGCGCGCGAGGGCAGGCGAGGCAGCCAGCATGTGCTTCAACTCACTTGGCGGTCGCCGCAGGCCTATCGGGCCAATCAGGCCGCGTAGGATCGCCAGCATCAGGGTCGCGGTGAGCAGATACGTCACTGAAGTTGCCAGCGCGATGCCCGGCAGGCCGTAGAAGTGAGCCAGCAGCACGTCCAGTGCGGCATTGGTCACCATCGTATAGACCGCCACGCGCATCAGCAGATCGTTGCGCTGCAGCGCATTGAAGCTGCGGGATAGCATGAATTCGATTGCCATCGGCACCAAGCCGACTGAGAAGCCCACCAGCGTCGCCGCTGTGAGCACCGCGTCTGCCTCACTGAATGAGCCATGCCGGAACAATACATGGATGATTGGGGTGGCGAAGATCGCGAAGACGAGCGTCATGCAAAGTGTCACCACACCGATGACCCAGGCGAACAGGCGAAAGGTGGACTTCAGGCTCTGGTAATCCTTGGCCGCCGCCTGACTGGAGAAGTACGGATAGACCGCCTGAGAGTAGGCCACAAACACCACAGTGATCGGAATCTGCATGACCTTCAGCGCATAGTTCAAGGCGCTGATGTTGCCGGATCCTAGCAACGAAGCGATCACCTGGTCAATCACCGGGTTGGCCTGGCCAATGGACGCGCCAACCAGCATCGGCCAAAACTGCTTGAGGGCAGTGCGCACCTCAGGATAGTGCAGGTGAAGCAGCGGCCGATAGTGCAGCTTCAGCTTGCGAGAGAGCACGAGCATCATGCCAAACTGCATGATGGAGCCGCCCATCAGACCCATTGCCAGCGCCGTTATCCCGAAGAGGTTGCCCAACAGCACGGTTCCCAGGAAGATGCCGACCGGCACCAGCATCGCCGCGAATGCAGGGACGCCAAAGCGGCGCGTCGCGTTTGAGATACTGGTGATGAAGCCAACGACAGTATTGAGCAGCAGAATCGGGAAGATCCATGGCGCTAGCTGCGCGCCGGCCTCGATGGTCGCCGTCGGGGCGCCGGGCGCCATGACACGCACCGCCTGTTGCGGGAAGATCAGTGCCAGCGCGGTGATACAGATGACTACCAGCAGTGCGACATTCAGCACGCTGCTGAGTACTTCAGACGCTTCCTGGTGGCGGCCGTCGTTATAGAGGCGAACATAGACCGGAATGATCGAGGAGCGCAGTGCAGAGCCCGTCAGATTGGTCAGCAGAACCGGCAGCGCCAGCGTGGCGAAGTAGGCATCCATCTCCACGCCTGCGCCAAAGTGCGCCGAGATGATCGTCTGATTGAAGACGCCAAGGGCCCGCGCGGCGATGGTCCCGGTTGCCAGCGTCAGGATCGCGCCGACGATCTTGAGGTTGACGGCTGTGCCACGCACGCGGCGCAGCGAGCCAGTCAGCCCGGACCCCTTGGCGGGTTCCTTGCCCGTTGCGTTGGCGGGGTCTTTGACTGGCGCACTCGGCCGCGCACGCCGGCGGGGCACCGCGATGACGCGGCTCGACTCGAATTGTGGCTCGGCAAGGCCTTCTATGGGCCCAGTTCCCCAGCCTGCAAGCGGATCGTCGTCGTACTCCGCCTGCGACGGCATACTGTACTTGGCCATTGCCTTCTTATCCTCGCCTGCACCTGATCTGCCACCTGTGCCACCGAAACGCTCGATCTCACTGCGGAGATCGCCTCACCGCGAGCCATCCGCCGCGACCGGCTGACGCTGCTCCGCTACGTACCATGAGTAGAAACGCTCAAGCCCGTCGCGGATCGTGACTTTTGGCCGATAGCCGAGCAGCCGCTCCGCCTTCGAGATATCGGCATAGGTAATAGGAACATCGCCCGGCTGATCCCCGACGCGCTCGATGATCGCCTCGCGTCCGATCACCTCCTGCAAGAGCACGATCAGCGTTTCCAGCGAGATGGGGTGCGAGTTGCCCAGATTGACGATCTCGTAGCCTAGCGGCTCGCGTCGGTCCAGCGCGCCCAGGAATCCGGCGACCGTATCCGCGACATAGGTGTAGTCACGCGCGGAGCGGCCATCGCCAAAGACGCGGATGGGCTCGCCGCGGGCGATGCGCCGCGTGAAGCCGTGAATCGCCAGATCGGGGCGCTGTCGGGGGCCATACACCGTGAAGAGTCGCAGGCATGCCACCGGCAGCCCGTAGAGGTGATGGTAGGTGTAGCAGGCTAGCTCCGCGGCGCGCTTGGTGGCCGCATACGGCGAGATGGGGCGATCGGCAGGCGCATCCTCGCGAAACGGCACAGGCGTGTCCGCGCCATAGACCGACGACGAACCGGCAAAGATGAAGCGCTCGACCTCCGCGCGCCGGCTCGCATCGAGCAGGAGCATCGTGCCTTGCACGTTGGTCCGCTCGTAGAGCAGCGGATCGAGCAGCGAAGGCCGTACCCCTGCGCGCGCCGCCAGATGCACTACCGCCCGGACCGGTGCCGCCGCGAAGGCGGCCTCGACCGCGTCCGGCTCGGCCACGTTGCCACGCACCAACGTCAGCTCCGGCCGGTAGGCCACTGCCGCCAGGTTGCGCTCCTTGGACGCAGGATCGTAGTAGTCGTTGAAGTCGTCCAGCACGACCACCTGCTCGCCGCGTGCCAGCAGCTCCTCAACCAGGTGCGAGCCGACGAACCCCGCGCCGCCCGTGACCAGAATCGCCATCGCCGGTCCATCCTCCCCAGGTATCCGTCTGCCTGCCAGGCATCCACCGGACGCCCCTACTAGGCGCCCGCCGTGTCAAACTCCCGCACGGCAGCCGCGATGCGCTCGATCTGCGCATCGGTAAGCTCCGCGTATATTGGCAGCGAGAGAATCTCGCCCGCCAGCCGCTCGGTGACGGGGAACGCGCCTTCAGAGTGCCCTAGCTCAGCGTATGCCAGCTGCAGGTGTATTGGCCGTGGATAATGGATACCAGTGCCGATGCCACGCTGCTTGAGGAACGCCTGGAGCGCGTCGCGTTCGGGCGAGCGGACGACGTAGAGGTGGAACACTTCGCGCACGCCCTCGCCTGCTGGCTGCGGCAGCCGCAGCGACGTGCCCGTCAGTGCGGACGAGAGCGCCGCCACTCGCGCACGGCGAGCTGTGTTCCAGCCCTCCAGATAACGCATCTTCACCCGCAGGATCGCCGCCTGCATCTCGTCGAGCCGCGCGTTGCGTCCTACCACCTCATGCTGATACCGCACGCGCGAGCCGTGATCGCGGTAGAGCCGCACGCGCTCCGCCAGCGCGGGATCGTCGGTGGTCACGGCGCCGCCCTCGCCGTATGCGCCGAGATTCTTCGAGAAGTAGAAGCTGAAACAGGCGAGCGAGCCCAGCGCGCCGATACGCTGCCCCCCAAGCTCCGCCCCAACGGCCTGGCAGGCATCCTCGATGACTGGAATGTCGTGCCGCGCGGCAATGGCCATGATCGCCGGCATGTCGGCCGGGCGGCCGTACAGGTGGACGGGGATGATGGCCTTCGTTCGCGATGTGATCGCGGACTCCAGCAGCGCCGGGTCAAGCGTCGAGGTAGCCTCGTCCACGTCCACGAAGACCGGCCGCGCCCCCACCGCGCTGATCGCCTCGGCGGTCGCGATGAAGGAGTTCGGCTGCGTGATGACCTCATCGCCCGCGCCGACCCCCAGGGCCCGCAACGCCAGCTCGATCGCATCGGTGCCGTTGCTGATGCCGATAGATTCGCGCGTCTGGCACAGCACCGCAAACTCTTCTTCGAACGCCCGCTGCTCCGGGCCCAGGAAGAGCTGCATGCTATCCAGCACGCCCGCCAGCGCGGCCAGAATCTCATCGCGCAGCGGCGCGTACTGCGCCTTCAAGTCTACCAGCGGAATATCGGTCAGCGCGGTTTCCGTCGCCATTGATTCACGCACTTTCTACTACTAGGGAGATGGTGCCGTTTCAGTGGTGCGCAGGCGCCGCCCGGCACATTCCGTCAGTTGAGTGTCAAACCGCGGGTGAACGGTCGCGCGCCGGTCACACTTCACGCGAGTGGCTGCTCGCGGGGCGCCTGCGGGACCATCGGCGGCGCCTGCGCTCCGGCGGGCGACACTGCCTGCGGCGGTATGCCCATATCGCGGCTGGATAGACGCACCCCCGACGGGAGGGCCGCATCGAGCGGAGGCGCGGGGGGCGCCGCGGCAGCCGCCTGCGCTTCCACTGGCACCGCCGACACGTCCACATTGGTCAGCACCGCGCCAGCCAGAAACGCATTCGCCCGCCGCAGCAGCTTGGCCGTGTCTGCGAGGTCCGCGCCGGTGGTTGCGCCCGCCCGCACCACCACTAGCACACCGTCCATCCGCTCGATCAACTGTCGTCCGGCCACCGAATCGAGCTGCGGTGGCGCCAGCACGACAATCTGCTGGAAGCGCTCCGCAAGCAGCTGCAACAGCTGGTCGAGCAGAGGGGTGCGCATCAGCTCATCGAGATTCGGCGGCAGCGGCCCGAGCGGCAGCGCCGCGAGCCCCGGAATGTCGGTTGCCACGATGGCATCGAGCGCGCGCACCGGGTCCGGCGCCATCGAAATCATACCGGTGAAGAGGCCGCGTTGGCTGGTCGGCAGCCCAAAGCGCGCCTCAAGGCTGGGGAGGTTCCAGTTGGCATCTACGACCAGGGTGCGCTGCCCATCGCGGGCACATGTGATTGCCAGCTTAATCCCCACGATGTCGGCACCGGCCGTGCCATCTGCCGCCGCCACAAGCACCGTCCGCACGCGCTGCGTCGCATCGAGAAAAGCCAGATTGCGCAGCAAATCCTGATATGCTCCGGCCAGCGTGAAGTAGTCTTCTGGACGGACCATGCTCAGCGCTTCGTCATCGCTCAACGGCTCGGCCAGTGAGGCGATAGTGCGCAGCCCGGCAAAGCGCTCGGTATCGCGCGGCCCGCGCACCATGCCGTCGAGCAGATCCAGCAACAGTGCGGCGGCAGCCCCGCCCAACAGCCCCACCACGGCGCCAACCAGCGAAGCCGCCGGCTCGACAAGCCCAACTGGCTCGGCGGCGGTCGCTACCTGGCTCACCCAGAAATGCGCCTGCGGGCGGGCGTAGGCGGCTTGGGCAGAGCCCAGTTGATTGAGGATCTGCTGCTGGCTCGCCTGCTGAGTACTGAGTGTTGCTTCCAGAGTGGTCGTATCCTGCTGATTGGCTTTGGCAGTGGCAATTTGCGCCTGCGTCTGTGTAATCTGCTTGGTGACTGTGCCCAGCTGCATCTGCAATGTCGCGATCTGATCGGCCAGGGCTGCGCGCGCGTCTTTGCCAGCGACCTCGTCATTGCCTGCCAGAGTCAGCGCGGCAGAGTTTGCCAGCGCGACAGCCACCGCCGGATCAGCATCGCGCGCTGTCACGACCACCACCGGCTGGCCTGCCAGCATTCCCAGGCTCAGCGCCTTGCGGATCTGAGGCATCGTGCGCGTGGGGACCGCGTTGTGTATGTCGGCCACGACATGGTCAGGCAGTGGGGCAGCGGCGGATTGTCGAGCGAGCGCGACGGTGTAGTCGAGCTGGGCGGGCGTCATGGCCGCTTCGAGATGGAGCGTCACGACGACCTGCGCCTTCGCCTGATACGTCGCCGGCTGCCGTACTGCCCAGACGTAGACGAGCGCGCCCATGATCAGCGCGCCAAGCGCCAGCAAATACACACGTCGCGCCAGGGCGCCACTCGCGCGCGTCAGCTCCATCGTCTCCTCAACTCCCCCGACACACCGCCAACCGGGCCGGCAGCGACAGCGCGAGCAAGCGCTAGCACTACACAACAGAGGCGCATTGCCACCCGCGGACCGCCATCAGAATACACTATTGCACGGGCGAGCGCACGCGAGACCGTACCCTTCACGGGACTTACGCGGCGCCATGCCCGCGCACGACAGCCGGTACCGTACGAAGCAGCAGCCCAACATCACCGGACAACGAGTTATGCTCGACGTACCTCAGATCCATTTTGATCATCTCGCGAAACGTCACATGCCCACGGCCTTCCACCTGCCAGAGCCCGGTGAGGCCCGGTTTGACGAGCAGCCGCCCGAAGTCGCGCGGCTCGTACCGCTCAACCTCGAACGGGATCGCCGGGCGCGGGCCTACCACGCTCATATCGCCCAACAGCACATTGATGAATTGTGGCAGCTCATCAATGCTGGTCGAACGCAGAAAACGGCCAACCTTGGTGATGCGCGGATCGTCCTTCAGCTTGTATTTTGGTGCGGCCCTGGCAGACGCGCCGCCGTTCAACTCAACCTGCGGCTGTGCACCTGGAGCGGCCGTCGCTGTCGCTCCTGCCTGCCGCGGCGCGGCCTCGGCCGTCAATGGAACGCCCGCCATCCACTTCGCCACGATCTCACGGTACACGGGATCAACGGACTGCTCAGACTGATACATCGAGCGGAACTTAAAGAAGACGAACAATCGGCCATCCTGCCCCACGCGCACCTGCCGATAGAGCGCCGGCCCTTTCGACTCCAGGCGGATCGCCAGCGCGATGACAGGATAGAACGGAAGCGTGAGGAGCAGAGCGAACAGCGCGACCACGATGTCGAGCACACGCTTGGCTATCACGCGCCGCGGCGAGGGCACGATGCCCGTCGCGCTCAAGCGGGCCGTCCACTCCAGCGGCATCGCTTGCGTCGTCTCGCTGCTCGCAGCCACATCCTGAGTCGAGCGTGACGCGGCACTGGCGACCGAGACATTACCTATCGGATAGTCGGCCATGGCCCCTCCTCCACCAGCACATCGAGCGCATGGATACCATCCCTGCGTATGCCTGGCACAGACCAGTCGCCCTTTCAACTGAGGCACAGCTAGGATACGCTTTTACAAGCCGCCTTCGCATGTCAGTATGCGCCAGTCGGCCCACACTCATTCTGCACTCACGGTGGCACAGTGCCATGACAGCACCACTGCTGCTCTCAGTGTTAACGAAAGGGCGAGGGGGATTTAACGCATCCGACAGGACGCAAGGACCATCGTCCAGCTGGAAGGTCTCGCCATGACACAGACTACCAGCAACAGCGCTCGACCGCCCTGCTATCCCCCGAATGAGCCATGCAGGCGCCGCACCCGGCGTATGGCGAGTGGGCGCGCCCGCGTGACGCGAGTGCACCTGGCCCTCTCGCGCCGCTCGTACGCTTCTACCGGAATACGTCCTGGGCCGCAACTCGCTGAGAAGCTCCCGCCGCGTACGCTATCCTCTGGGCCGCTGCCCCGCTCGCCATAGCGCTTGCCCTCTTGCCTTCGCCTAGCAAGGCCAACCCGCTTCCCAGGAGGTACCAGATTCCTGTGCAGCGCCGGGCTAGCCGTGCCATAGTGGCAGGTGCGGCGGCGGCTTGACGAGGAGAGGATGATAGGCCCGGCATCGTTCTGGCCTGGCGAGCGAGCTACCGGCGCTCAGCCGCGCCTCGCACGTCTCACTCGATGCTGGTTCACTCACACTGCCTGGCGCTCCGCTTTCACTCATTGCCCAGGAGGATACATGCGCACAGATGCCCGGCCGCCGAGGCTCGATCGCACGGCTACGCGGGCCGCGACTGCTACCGCCGCCGCCGAGCCGATGGCCGAGCGCGACGCCCAAGATGCCCAAGATGCCCAAGATGCCCATTTCTATAGCCAGATGTACCTGATCCGCCGTGTGGAGCAGACGCTGCTGGACCTCTTTTCACAGGGCAAGCTCACGGGTACTGTCCATACCGCACTCGGACAGGAAGCCTGCGCCGTCGGCGTCGTCAATGCGCTCGACCGCGAGCGCGACGTGATCTTTTCGAGCCACCGCGCACACGGCCACTTCCTCGTCTATAGCGACGACGTGGGAGGGCTGATCGCCGAAGTGATGGGCCGCAGGACGGGCGTCTGTGGCGGCGTCGGCGGAACGCAGAATCTGCACGTGCGCAACATGTACACCGGCGGCATCCAGGGCGGCATCGTGCCGTGCGCGGTGGGCGCCGCGCTGGCCGAGAAGCTCAAGGGCAGCGGCGCAATCGCGGTGGTCTTTCTGGGTGACGGCACGATGGGCCAGGGCGCTGTCTACGAGGGCCTCAACGTCGCCTCGCTGTGGTCACTGCCGGTGCTGTTCGTGCTCGAAGACAATCAGTACGCCCAGAGCACGCCCAAAGCGCTCGAACATGCCGGCGACATCGCCACCCGGCCAGAGACCTTCGCCGTGGACCGCGCGGTGGTGGATGTGGACGATGTGCGGTCAGTCTACGAGGCGGCTCAGCGTGCCGTGCGCCACGTCCGCGAACGCTCGCGACCCTTCTTCCTTGCGCTCAATACCTATCGCCTCGGGCCGCACAGCAAGGGTGACGACACCCGCTCGCCCGACGAGATCGAAGCGTATCGTGCGCGCGACCCGCTGCCACGGCTGGCCGCGCGGCTCGGCGACGAGGAGCGCGAAGCGATCGAGGGGCGGGTGGAGGAGCGCGTGCGGCAGGCGGTTGAGGCGGCGCTGGCGGCCGGCGTGCAAGACCTGGCGGAATTTACGGAGCGGATGCGATGGCACACGCGCTAACTTCACCAACCTACGTCCAGAGCCTGCGCAAGACCCTGCACGACGTAATGGACCAGGACCCAGCGGTGGTCGTGCTCGGCGAGGACATTCTCGATCCGTACGGCGGCGCCTTCAAGGTGACGCGCGGCCTCTCGACGCGCTTCCCCGACCGCGTGCTGACCACGCCCATCTGCGAAGGCACCATCGCCGGCGCGTCGGTGGGCCTGGCGCTGCGCGGTATGCGCCCGGTGGCTGAGCTGATGTTCGGCGACTTCGCCACGCTCGCCACCGACCAGATCATCAACCACGCCGCCAAATTTCCAGCAATGTATAACGGTCAGGTGACGGTGCCACTGGTGATCCGCATGCCGATGGGCGGTCGGCGCGGCTACGGCCCCACCCACAGCCAGTCGCTCGAACGGCTCTTTGTCGGTACGCCGCATATCAAGGTGGTGGCACCCTCGCACTTTCATGATGCCGGCGCGATGCTGCGCGCCGCGATCTACGACGCCGAGCCGGTGATCTTCGTCGAGAACAAGGTGCTCTATCCGCAGCGCCTGCGGCTGGAGGCGACCGACACGCTCATCAGCCGCGAGTCGGTGGGCGCGCCGGACAGCTACCCGACCGTCGTGCTACGCAACTACGCCCCTACCGAGCAGCCCGACGTGACGGTGATCGCCTACGGCGGCATGAGCTACCTCCTGGCCCCGTTGATGGCGCGATTGGTCGAGGAAGAGATCCGTGTGCTGGCATGCATGCCCGGCTGCCTCAGCCCACTTGACGAGACGCCCCTGCTCGAAGCCGCGCGCGCCACAGGCCGCGTGGTAGTAGTCGAGGAGAATAGCGCCGACTTCGGCTGGGGTGCGGAGGTCGCCGCGCGCATTTACGGCGCCTGCTATGCCCAGCTGCGCGCGCCGGTCGTCCGGCTCGGCGCGGCCCCTACCGTCATCCCGGCCGCGAAAGCGCTCGAAGACGCGGCGCTCGTTTCTGACGAATCGCTGCTCTCCGCGATCATGGAGGTCCTGTCGTGACCGAGTTCGTCCGTGTCCCGCTGCCCCAGTTTGGCGCCAACGACGTTTCCGCGCAAATCCTCGAATGGCTAGTGCCCGAGGGGGCGCAGGTGCGGGCGGGCGAAGCGCTCTGTAGCGTCGAGACGACCAAGAGCGTCTCCGACGTGGAGGCCCCGGCGGCGGGTTACGTCGTGACGCTGGTCGAGGCGGGAGCTAGCGCCGATACGGGCCAGACGCTCGCCGTCGTCGCCTCCGTGCCTGCCTCGCGCGAAGACGTCGCCCGCTGGCTGGCCGAGCAGGAGGCCCAGGCCGCGGCGGCGCAGCCCGTGACTGCCACCACCGGGCCGAAATGGACCTACAAGGCGGAGCTCCTCGCCCGCCAGCAGGGAGTAGACATCGCGGCGGTCCCAGCCAGCGGCGAAAGAGTGACGGAGGCCGACGTACGCGCCTATCTGGCCGGCCGCTCCGCGGCTCCCGCGCTGGCGCACGACGCTCCTCATGCCACGAGTGACGCGCGCGACCTGATGGACGACCGCTATCCAACAGGGCGTGTGCGGCGTCTGCTCTTGATCGGCGGCGGCAACGGCGCAATTCAGGTGCTCGACGCGCTTGCCAAGATCCCCAGCCAGCGCGCGGTGGCGATCATGGACGACAACCCGGCACTGGCGGGCAAGAGCGCCGGCGGCGTGCCGGTGGTTGGCGGCATTGACCTCGATCGCGCCGCAACCATGCACCGCGAGGGAGACTTCGACGCGGCGGTAATCAGCGTCAGCACCAGCATACCCTTTCGCCAGCGCATCTACGACGAGTGGCAGGCGCGCGGCATCCCCTTTGCCAACGTCATTCATCCCAGTGCCGTCATCGGCGCCAACGTCACGCTGGGCCAGGGCAATTTGATTCTGGCGTTCTGCAACATCAGCGCCTGCGCCACACTTGGCGACAACAACTTCATCAGCCCCTATTGCAGCATCGAGCACCACTGCGTGCTCGGCAGCCATTGCAGCTTCGGCCCCGCGGTCATCACCTCCGGTGAGGTCCACATCGGCGACCGCGTGCGCTTCGGCACTGGCATCTTCATCGAGCCGCACGTCACGATCGGGCAGGACGCTGTCATCGGCTCGGGCTGCACCCTGTGGTCCAACGTGCCGGCACAGGCGATCGTCAAGACCAAGCCAAACTACGTGATCCGGCGGCGCGAGGCAGGCGCGTAGCACACTCACCCCTCACATGGCGCTCAATACGGTCGGGAAGGTCGGGACAGCGAGTGTGCCGGTCAAGCACGGCCGATTCTCGCCAGGCCAGGCACCTGGGCACTGTCAACACGGCGGGATAAGACTGCCACAGCGGATCGTCCGCCGCTGCACTCCAGCATTCTAGCATTGAGGATGGAGCCGTGAGGGCAGAGCGGAACACTGGTAAACGCTCGTGGCTATTACCGTCGCTAAGGGATAAGTCCCATTCCTCTTCGCACACGTACGCATCTCTGCCATAGTGGCACTGCGGGCAGTCAGCCCATGGGGTGCGTCTGTGTCGGTGGGGGTGACACGTGGAGCCGGTAGATCGGGGAGGCACAACGGCGACTGCGACTGCGACGCACAGCGCCGCGGTTGCGGACATCAACGCAAGCCCGGAGCGCGCACGGATTCGCATGGCGGTGATCGGCTACGGCTACTGGGGACCACAGCTCGTGCGTAACTTCGACCGGCTGCGCGGCAGCATCGTCACGCATATCGTGGATCTTTCAGCGGAGCGCCGCGAGGCCGCGCGCGAAGCCTTTCCCAGCATCGAGGTGATTGCCGACGCGGAGACGGTGCTCCACGGCGACGTGGATGCGGTTGTTATCGCCACCCCTATTCGCACGCACTACGCGCTCGCACGGCAGGCACTCGAGTGCAGCAAGCATGTCTTCGTCGAGAAGCCGCTGACGGACAATGTCGAGCAGGCGGCAGAGCTTGTCGGGATGGCCCAGCGTGCGCAGCGTGTCCTGATGGTCGGCCACACGTTCATGTACAACCCGGCGGTGGAAGAGTTGCGCCGCCGGGTGCAGAGCGGATCGCTGGGCCGTGTGTACCACGTGGACGCCATCCGCGTGAACCTGGGGCTGTTCCAGCCGGATATCAACGTGCTGTGGGACCTTGCGCCGCACGACATGTCAATCCTCAACTACATCCTTGGCGCCGAGCCGGTCGAGGTCAGCGCCCAGGGCGCGGCATTTGTGCGTTCCGGCGTGCACGATGTCGCGCACATCATGCTGCGCTACCCTGACGGCGTGCTTGCCCACGTGCATGTCAGCTGGCTCTACCCCTCCAAGGTGCGCCGCATCACAATCGTCGGCGACCAGCAGATGGCCGTCTACGACGATGTCGAATCCAACGAGAAGATTCGCATCTACAACCGCGGGGTCGAGGTGCCGGACTACACCTCTACGTATGGTGAGTTCCAGCTCTCTTACCGTTACGGAGACATCGTCAGCCCTCACATCCATTGGATGGAGCCGCTTGCCGTCGAGTGCCAGCATTTCCTCGATTCCATCTTGAGCGGCGAGCCACCACGCAGCGATGGCAATAACGGCCTGCGGATCGTGCGGCTCATCCAGGCCATGCAAGACTCGCTGCTCGCCGGCGGGGCGACCATTGCCCTGCCACCACTCGACCTCGGCGGGGGACCGTAGCGCCACGCCGCGATGTCGTGTGCGCGCAGCGCTCGTAAGCATGGGACTCTCAGCGTACTTCTGGCCCCTCTGAGGCGCACCGTTCGTTCTACCAGCAGATGAGGAAGTGGCAGCAGCAGTCGGGCGCGCAAAGAAGGAATGCCTGCCAGCCGAGGCCGCCTAAGCGGCCCAGCGGCGCAGGAGGAGGGGGGGGACGTGCGGATCGCGATTCTCGGCATCAAGGGGATCCCCGCAACTTACGGCGGCATTGAGCGCTACACCGAGGAAGTAGCAGTGCGGCTGGCCGCGCGCGGCCACGACGTCACCGTCTACTGCCGGTCGTACTACACACCGCGCGAGATCGCCCGCAAGCGCTATCAGGGCGTTCGGTTGGTGCGGCTGCCTACGCTCCGCCATCGCGTCACCGACACCCTCAGCCACACCGCGCTGGCGACCCTGCATGCCATGCAGAGTCGCTACGACGTCGTGATATACCACAGTCTCGGTAACGCACTCTTTACCGTTGCGCCCCGATTGGTCAGCACGCCTTCTCTGCTGATTCTGCACGGACAGGAATGGCGGCAGGATAAGTGGAAGGGCAGTGGCGAGCGCTTCTTCCGGCTTTCCGAGCGAGCCGCCGGGCGCTGCGCATCGCGGGTCGCCGTGATCGCCCATTGGCTGCGGGAGGACATCGAACACCGCCACGGCTGGAGCCCTGCGCTCGTCTCGACCGGCGTCGCGATGGCTGATCCGATCCCGGCCGAACACCTCGACGAGTTCGGCCTGACGCGCGATAATTACCTCCTATTCGTTGGGCGACTGGTGCCCGAAAAGGAGGTACATACACTCATCCGCGCCTACGAGCAGCTCCACACGCACATGCCGCTGGTGATCGTTGGCGATACGCAGCACCTGCCCGACTACTCCGCCAAGCTGAAGGAGATGGCCGGCCCCAACGTGCGCTTTCTGGGCTTCCGGTACGGCGAAGAGCTTGCCACCCTCTACACCAACGCTTACCTTTACATCTTGCCCAGCAGCTCAGAGGGTATTGCGCAGTCGCTGCTAGAGGCGATGTCTTTCAATGACTGTGTCGTCGTCAGTGATATTCCACAAAACATCGAGGCCGCCGCGCCGCTCGGCTTTACGTTCACCACCGGCGACGCCGCCGATCTTCGCCGCGTGTTGTGCGAGCTGCTTGATAATCCCGCGCTTGTGGCGGAACGCCGGACGCTGGCGCGCGCACACGTGCGCAGCCGCTATGATTGGGATGTGGTCACCGACCACCACGAGCGGCTCTGTGCGGCCCTCGTGCAGCGCGCCAAGCGGGCATAGCCGATAGATTGCGTCATTGCGCGCCTGCCCACTCTTGGGCGCTCCAAGGAGAGGCTGTTCGGACATGGCACAGCGGGCAGCCTCACGCCCCCGGCCTCTGCGGCCCGGCGCCAGGGCCTGGCTCGTGACACTGCTTCTGCTTGTTGCGACGGCAAGCGTCACTGGCGGCGGCTACTTCGTCTATCTGCGGAGACTGCCGGAGCTATCGCATAGGTCCGCCCCTGGCGACCTTCGGCGCGCCCCACGCAATCCCCACAGCGCGGCGCTGGCTGCCGAGAACGCTCGCCCAGGCACACGGGACTGGCTGGTCTCGCTCGATATCGCCTCGCCCGACGAGATCCAGGCCTACGCCTCCGCACCCTCCGTCGCCCCCGGCGGCACGCTGACCTTCTACGTCAGCGTCCAGCATGCGAGCCTACCCGTTGCGGTCTCAATCTACCGGCTCGGCTGGTATGGCGGCACGGGCGGGCGCCTGATGACCAGCTTTCAGCGGCCTTTGCACGCCCAGGGATACTACGACGGAGCCACCCGCCAGCTCGTCGGCTGTGCCACCTGCACGCTCGACCCCAGCACACACCTTCTGGCAGCCAATTGGGCGCCTGCCTTCACGCTACCCATTCCGAAGAATTGGGTCAGCGGAATCTATGAGGCCAAGCTCCAAGATGGGTACGGCGCGCGCACCTACGTCCTCTTCGACGTGACGGGCCGCGCTGACTCCGCCTATCTGGTCGTCACCCCCGACGCCACCGTACAGGCCTACAATAGCTGGGGTGGCTACAGCCTCTACCACGGTCCAGACGGGCAGGTGGCGGACCGCGCTCGCAAGGTTTCGCTGGACCGCCCGCTCGGCCACGAGGGATACGACGCCGCCCTCTTCTTCGAGATCGCCACCGTGCGCTGGCTAGAGCACATGAGATATGACGTCACATACACCAGCGACATTGATTTGCACGAGCATCCAGCCCAACTGCTGAATCACGCCTCCTATCTCTCGATCGGCCACGACGAGTACTGGTCGCGTCAGATGCGAGACGCCGTCATCTCCGCACGCGACCACGGAGTGGGCCTGGGCTTCTTCGGTGCAAATGCCGTGCACTGGCAGATCCGACTAGAGCCGGACGCGCGGGGCATACGTGACCGCACTATCGTCTGCTACAGGCAAGCCGACGAAGACCCTCTCTACGGCATCGACGACGCCCACGTCACCGTCGAATGGCGTGACCCCCTGCTCAATCAACCCGAGAACGCGGTGATGGGAGTGATGTTTGTCGGTCTGCTTGAGAACGACGTCAATTTTCCGTGGACGTATCAGCCATCGGCTCCGTCGCCATTCGTGGCGCATACCGGACTCGTCGCTGGCAAGAAGTACGGCTGTGACGTCGTTGGGCAGGAGTGGGACGGCGTCGTGGACAATGGACGAACGCCGCCCGGTCTGGTCGTGCTGGGCGCTACACCGGCTGTGGGCGCCACCGGCCAGACGAGCGTCGGCAATACGACCTATTATTACGCCCATTCCGGTGCGCTGGTCTTTGCCAGCGGCAGCCTCTACTGGGCGTTTGCGCTCGACAACCTGCGCCTGCTGAACGATCCACGCTGCTCAAGTGCCGCCCAGGTCGCGCCGATCCCCGAGCTGCAAACGCTCACCGCCAACCTGATGGACGGTCTCGCCGGCTGGCGCAATCCGCTTCCGTCACCCTAACCCTGTTGCCTCCCGCTGGCCGCGTCTGAGCCGCTCGATCCGTGACGTTCGGCACCTAGCTGGTGCGGGGAACAGGACGCTCTGGCTGGCCTGTGCGCGCTGCGCCGCCCGACACTGGCTCGCGTGCAACGCCGTTACCGGGCGCCTCAATGAGCGACGCAGGCTTGCCATCCGTCGAGTTGTCGGGCGCGCCTGCCGCCGCGGCAGGCGCCTCTTGGAAGAGCTGCGATTTCTGGCTGTAACGGTCGTAATAGACGCGCAGCATCGCATAGACGACTGCCGCGATCGGGCCGGCGAAGAAGGCGCCCCACACGCCGCCGACTTTCGCGCCCACCAGCAGTCCCGCAAAGAGCAGCAGGGGATGCACGCCCATCTGCGAGCCGAAGACGCGCGGCGCGATCAACTGGAAGACCACCTGCTGGAACACCACCGACATGACGATGATCACGATCAGGTTGCGCACGAGATCGTGAGGGGGCGACTGGAGCAACACCAGGAACACCGGGGGAATGATCGCCAGGAACGGCCCGATGAACGGCAGCAGCATGATCGCCCCTGACAGCAGCGCCACCAGCAGCCCGTTCGCCTGCCCGAGCAGCGCCAGCATGATCCAGGTCAGCACACCATAGATGGTCCCCACCGTCATCTGCGCGCGGAAGAAACCGCCAAAGATGCGCTCGACGTAGCGCTGGAACAGCCGCACCTCTGGGATCCAGTTCGGCGGCAGACGCAGGACTACGCTTTCGACCAGCCGGTCGCCATCCAGCATCATATAGAACGAGAGGATCAGCACCAGGAAGGCGTCGAAGATGACGGTGAGGATCGAGGTGAGGAATCCGGTAGCGGTGTTGACGGCATCGCCCGTGGCGCTGAGCGCCCAGCCGTTGAGCTGTTGCGAGAGCGAATTGGCGAAGTCCTGCGCAGCCTTCTGGGTGAAGCCGACGCGTCGCAGCGCGCCGATCACCGTAGAGTTGAGCGTGGTGGTGGCGGCGACAGCGTTCATCACCTCGTTGCCGAGCAGCTTGACCTCTTCCACAATGGACGGGATCGCCAGCACGATGCCGCCCGAGACGACCACCAGCAGCGCCAGGTAGATCAGCGTGACCGCCAGCGTGCGCGGCACGTTGCGCCGCTGCAGGAAGATCGAGACTGGCTCCAGCGCGAAGGCGATGATCCAGGCCAGGAAGAAGAGCAGAATGACGTCGCCGAAAAAGACCAGCATGCCCCAGATCAGGTTGGCGGCGACGATCGCCAGGACCACGATCACCAGTCCCAGCAGCAGACGCAGCGAGCGATGGCGCTCCAGCAGGTCGCGGGTCATCACGTCGGCGGCTCCCGATCTCGTTCTCGGTCTCGCAGCCGGGCGCTCGCGCTGGAGCCGCCCGGCTCATTCACTTCGTCCCGATCCCTGCCGGTCATCGTATCATAGAATGTGCCCGCGCGGTTGCATGCCCTGCCCGCGCAGAGCGCAGCCCGCCTACATCGAGGCCCAGCCGGACACCCGCCGAAAGTACCGCTCGCCACCGAGGCTACGTCTCAGTCCAATTGCTCCAGGATACGGTAGCGGCTGTCGCGCTTGGCCGGGCGGAAGCCGGCGGCGCGAATCTGCGCCTGGATCTGCTCGACCGTCATGCAGGTGCCGACGTCGGCGCCCGCCGCGCTGACGACGTTCTCCTCCATCATCGTGCTGCCGAAGTCGTTGGCGCCCCACAAGAGCGCCTCGCGCGCGAGATCTGGCCCCTGGCTCGGCCAGGACGCGCTGATGTTGTCGAAGTTGTCGAGCATCAAGCGGGACAGCGCCACCATGCGCAGATACTCGTCACCCGGCGCGCGTGTGCCGCCCATGGCCGTGTGGTCCGGCTGGTAGCTCCAGCAGATGAAGCTGGTGAAGCCGTTGCCGTTGTAGGCCAGACTCTCGTCTTGCAGGTCGCGCAGACGGATCAGGTGCAAGAGCCGCTCTTCCAGCTCCTCGCCGAAGCCGAAGACCATCGTGGCGGAGGTCGTCAACTCCAACCGCTGCGCCTGGCGCTCGGCCTCGATCCAGCTCTCCCAGGTTCCCTTATGCGGGGCGATCTGATTGCGCGTGCGATTGTCCAAAATCTCCGCGCCGCCGCCGGGCAGACCGTCCAGGCCGGCGTCTTTGAGCGCGGCCAACACATCCGGCAGCGACGTCTTCATGATGCGCGCGATGTTCCAGACCTCGACCGGCGAGAAGCCATCCACCTGGATGGTGGGGTAGTGCTGCTTGATGTAGCGCAGCAGTCCCGTATAGTAGTCGAGCTTCAGATACGGATGCACGCCACCTTGCAGCAGGATGCGCGTGCCGCCCCAGGCGATGAGCTGCTCGATCTTGTGGCCGATCTCCTCATTCGAGAGCAGATACCCCTCCGGGCTGGCGGGCTTACGATAGAACGCGCAGAAGCCGCAGTCTATGATGCAGACGTTGGTGTAGTTGATGTTGCGATCCACGAGATACGTCACAATCCCCTCGGGATGCCGGCGCTGGCGCAGCGTGTCGGCCGCCGCACGCAGCTCCTCGCCATCGGCCTCCTCGAAGAGCCGCAGCCCCTCTTCAAGGTCCAACCGCTCGCCGGCGGCGGCCCGCGCCAGCGTTTCTTGCGTCGTCGTCAGTGTTGGCATATCGTGCTCCTCGATGGCGGTGCCCTGCATGGAAACGGGCGAGGCGGGCCTCACCGCTACAGATAGACTGCTGGCGGAGGTGGAAGGCATCCACCCGACGCCCCTACGAGATGGCGGGCTGAGCGACGGGCTCCAGCACGTCCATGAACGGGCTGACAGAGAAGACGGCGCGGCCGGGCCCCGGCTCGCCGTAGCCCGGCGGCGGCGCCAGATGATAGCCGGTCAGCGTGTCGCGATAGGTCTCCAGCAGCCGCAGGTGATACTCGAGCGGCGCGCCGTCTGGGTTGGCGTCACCCAGTGGCGTCATCGGCTCGGGGCACCAGGTGGTGAAGCGCGGCGTGATGCCCTTGGACATGAAGAAATTCAGCCCCTCGGCGGTCGAGGCGATCGCGCGCTCCACGTCCTCATAGCCGTAGGGGCGAGCCATCTCGACCCCGGCGACGAAGTTGGGAATCACGTTGGCCGGCCCGAAGACCTCGCCGGCATCCACGATGCGCCGAATCCACTCGTCGCGGCCGACATAGCGCGTCTTGCCAGGGCAGATCTTGGGGAACAGCTCGGGGTCCCACACCTCGTAATTCGGGTGATAGATCTGCGCGCCGGCCGACTTCAGGCGCCTGACGTCGGCGGCGGGCCAGGCCTGCGTGACGACCTTGCTGATCCAGCGGCCGGGGAAGCGGCTCTCGATCGCCTCGACGTACTGACTGTAGAACTCGACCTCGTTCTTGCCTTGCAGGCTGGAGGTCACGCTGCCGCCAGTGAGTGTGTACGCCTGGCTCTCGCTGCCGCTGGCATCCACCATCTCCAGCGCCGCCACGATGTCGGCCACCGACTTGACGCCCGTGTAGGGCCGGCCCTCCTGAATCTGCTGGCGGTAGTTATTGTTGATGTCGCAGAACTGGCACTCTTCGTGGGCGCCGAAGTACTGACAGACGCGGAAGACGGTCAGGTAGAGGAGGTAGCCCCACTCGATGGTCGGCGCGATCTCGGCGACTGGCTTGCCGTTGGGCAGCGTCGCGCGGTAGTGGGCAGGCAGCTCGTGCAGCCCCACCTCGGCCAGCGGCTCGTCCTCGGCGTGCAGCCAAAGCGCCCCCTCGCGCGGCGCCACCCGGTAGGGCGAGGCGGGATTGAGCCGCGTCGAGATGATCGTCCGCCGCAGGCCGTAGCGACCGCCGGTAAGGGCGATCTCTTCTGGCGCGTGCCACTTCTGCTCGTCGTCGAGCTGCTGCTGGCGCACCATGTCGAAGGAGAAGATGAAGTACGACTTCGGCTGATGCGTGCGCTCGCCGGCCGCACTGCCCACGGCTCCGATTTCCGGCGCGCGGACCAGCGCGCCGCGCTCGAAACGCACGCCAGTGCGCAGCAGATCGGCCTTGATGACGGCCTCCTTGGGCAGTGTTGGGTGTCGCGCGAACTGCGCCTCCAGCTCGTCAATCCGTCGCATTGGCCTCTCCCTCCTTCGGTCAGATCGTGCGGACCTGGTCCCAGCGGAACCCCGGCACGGCCAGCTCGAGAAACGCGCGCAGCCCGGCCAGATCGCGCTCGCTCAGCTCGTAGTCCAGCAGGCGCAGATACGCATCACAAACGCTCAGCGGCAGATCGAGCCGGCGCGCGGCACGCGCCGCGATATCGTCGAGCGCTTCGAGTCCGCGCCGCTTCGACTCGCGCAGCAGCTCCAGGGCACCGCTGGCGCGCACGGCCGCGGCCCGGTCGGCGCGCGCCGCCCAGACGGCGAAGACGAACGGCAGCCCGGTCCAGGCCTGCCACTCGTGCGCCAGATCGAAGACGTAGGGGCGGCCGCGTCCGGCAACCTCGCGGCGCAGGCTCCCCTCACGCAGTGCCACATCGCCGATCAGCAGCGCGGCATCGTGCGCGGCCAGCATCGCGTCGAGATCCGGCTCGCAGGTCACATAGTGCGAGTGAGCGGCGTAGCGCTGCTCCGCCAGCAGCCGCACCAGCGCCACGGAGGTCGCGGAGTGGCTGGTGACGGCTACGGAGCCTTCGTCCAGCGCCGCCCAGTCGCGGTGCCACGAGAACAGCAGCACGCTCTCAACCCGCCCGTGGGCGGCGACCGAAAGCCCGGGCACCAGCAGCCACTCGCTCGCCTGCCGGCCGAAGGCGACGCTCGAGACGTTCGAGACATCCACCGCGCCGGAGGCCAGCGCCGCGTTCATCGCCGCCGGCACCCCCGCCACCAGCTCGACGCCCGGCAGCCCGTCCGCGCGCGCCGCCTGCCACTCGATCCAGTCGTAGACCGGTGCGACGTTGAGATAGTCAATCACCCCCAGCCGCACAGTGGCAGTCTGGGCGCGCGCGGGCGAGGTCTTGTGCGGCTCGGCGCCAGCGGCGGCAAGGTCGCGTGAGGTCATCGCTCGGCCTCCTCGCTGGGCACAAACGGAGCGTCCGGACTCCCTGGGTTGTCTAGCGGCGTTAGCTCGGGCAGCGGCGCGCCGATCGAGCGCAAGAGCAGCACGCGCAACTGCGGCAGCACCATCTCCAGGCGCGCCGGCTGCCCCGTCACCAGCCAGCGCACCACCAGCTCGTTGATCGCCCCGAACCACGCCCATGAGGTTGTCTCGGTGTCGAAGGGCGGCAGGGCGCCAGCAGCAACCGCACGATCGAGGTAGCGCTGGATCATCGCGGCGAAGTAGCCGCGCGTGCGCATCAGCTTCTCGTCGAAGCCGTGGCCCAGGCCAACGGCCTCGACCAGCAGAATCTTGGCGAGCGCGCGGTAGCGCGAGAAGGTCTCCAGCACGGTGCGCAGGGCCGCGTCAAGCTGGGCGATGGGATCGGGCTCAGCGGAGATGGCGCGCTCAACCGCCGAGGCCAGCTTGGGCACGAGCGCATCCACCAGCGCCAGGAAGATGCCCTGCTTATTGGGGAAATGGAAGTAGAAGCCGCCCTTGGAGCTATCTGAGGCGCGGATGATGTCGTCAACGCCGGTGCCGTGGTAGCCTTTGGCGGCGAAGACCTGCTCGGCGGCCTCCAGCAATCGCCGTCGCGTGGCCGCCTTGTTGCGCACGGCGCCCTGTCCGTCGCCGCCGCGCGCCGCGTCACTTGCCATGGCGCCTGCCTCCCACTCGCTCGGCCCGTTGGCCTAGTGGTCGCGGACGTGCCGGGACGCGTCACGAACCGACGCGCCGGTCTGTTCCAGTGGGGGATTGTAGGAGCCAGGTCCCACGCCGTCAAGGCACCTAAAGCGTTATGTCGTGATACCAGAAACGCGCCAAAACGTTCGTTATACTTAGTGGCCGCGAGTACAGCTTGTGTGCGCATACTGTTTCGGGCAAAGCCGGCAGGCGGGCGAGGTGCTCGCCACTCCACGCGGAATTGTCGCCGCGAGGCGTCCCATACGGCACACGGAGGCACAGCAGTGCGCATCCTGATCGTAGATGACGACGAGATGGGCAGCAAGATGGTCCAGTTCCTCCTCACCGAGCAAGGCTATCAGGTCGACATCGTAGACAACGCGCGCGGGGCGCTCGCCCTCGTCGAGCGTCAGCCCCCCGACTTGATGCTGCTGGACGTCATGATGCCCCAGTTCAACGGCTTCCAGATCTATCAGCGCCTGCGCGAGCGCGACTTTGATATTCCTGTCATCTTCGTGACCGGCAAGGACGAGCTAGAAGACAAGCTGCAAGGGCTGCGCATGGGAGCCGACGACTACATCTGCAAGCCCTTTCAGCCCGCCGAGCTGACCGCCCGCGTCGAAGCAGTCCTGCGGCGCTACAAGAAGTCCCTCAGTGGCGAGCGCCGAACGCTGCTCACTGGCAGCCTCCAGCTCGACATTCCCACCCACATGGTGACGCTGCCCGATGGACGGAACAGGCAGCTGACGCAACGCGAGATGCAGCTCCTGCTGGAGCTGGTCCATCACGCCGGGCACGCCGTCAGCCGCGAAGACCTGCTGGATGCTGTATGGGGCGAGAACTATCCCGGCGGCAGCAATATCGTTGATGTGTTCGTCCGTCGCCTGCGCCAAAAGCTGGAGCGCGATCCCGCCGCGCCCGCACTCATCCAGGCCGTGCGCGGCATTGGCTACAAGTTTGCCGGAGACGCCTGATGGCCAGTGACGCCCTCCCGCAGTGGCCCAAGCCGGGGCCTGGTGTCGCAACGGAAGCTCCGCCGAAGCCGGAGTCAGGCTCGGTCGCAGAGCGCGCCGGCGCCCTCGCGCTGCGCCTGGCCGAGCTGGCAGCGGGCGGCCCTGATGCCCCAGGTATGCCCGGCCCGCGCGGCGCCGCGCCGCTGGCGATAGCGATTGCCGAGGTGCTGCTATCCGCCACGGGCGCCGATGCCATTGTGCTGCTCGCCGCGCGTGAGCTTCCGCGCGCAAAGCGTGCTCCTGGGCGCATGTTGGACGACATGGCCGTCGCTGGGGAAGCCATCTTCTCGCCCGCGCTTTATCGCCACCTGCGCGCCCGCGCTTATCGGCTGCTTGCGCACTCATCCCACCACCAGATGCGCACGGCCCTCACTTCTACCCATCCAGCCATCGGCGCCCTGACCTTCGCGCTCCCACTGGGGGACGGTGCCTTCCCGGCGGCCATCTGCGTCGCGCACTGGGACGATCATCGCGGCGACGCCGAAAGCGGGTGCATGCTGCTGCGAAAGGCCGCGCCTGCGCTGGCGCTCGCGCTGCGCGCGCTCCAGGTGTCTGACGCCGGCCCGGCGTGCAACCAGGCCGCTGGCCGCGCCTCTTCATCGTCGCCGCCGATCTTCGCGCTCACGTCTGAGGCGATCCTGAGCCTGGACGACGACTGCACGATTACCGCTGCCAATCCCGCCTTCGAGCGCCTGCTCGGCTGGGAGGCCGACAGCGTCGCCGGGCGGCGCTGCACGGAGGTCTTGCGCTGTCAGGACCAGCGCAAACTGGTGCTCTGCGGTACGGCCCGCTGTCCGCTGCGCCAGGCTCTCGCGGCGCCGGGTACGCCACTACTGCGCGATCTGGCCTGGGAGACGCGAGCCGGGCCACTGCGCGAGGTTTCCGCCAGTGTGGGTGCGCACGGCGAAGGCAGGGCGCGGCATACCATATTCGTCGCGCGCGACGTGACCGCCCTGAATGCCGCGAACCGCGTGCGGGCCAGTTTCATCTCGATGGTTTCGCACGAGCTGCGCACGCCCCTCAATTCCATCAACGGCTTTCTGGAGATCGTGCTGGAGGGCCACACCGGCCCACTCACCGAGCGCCAACGCGAATTCCTCAACTACGCGCGCGTCAGCACCCACCAGCTCACCACGCTGGTCGAGGACGTGCTCTTTCTCAGCAAGGCCGACGCCGGCCAGTTCACCCTCCGGCTGCGCAATGTGGATGTGGCTGCGCTGCTAGATCAGGTGGTGCAGGCCGCGCGTCAGAGTGCCAACCATGCCCAGGTGGAGCTGCACATCGAGATGCCGGATGAGCTGCCGTGCCTGCGCGCCGACGAGCTGCGCATGGCCCAGGTGCTCAATAATCTGATCGGCAACGCCATCAAGTTCTCGCCCGCTGGCGCTGCCGTGACCGTCAGCGCGGAGCCGCAGGGCGACACCATCCTGTTCGCGGTGGCCGATGCGGGCGAAGGCATTGCCACCCAGGAGCATGATCGCATCTTCGGGCGCTTCTACCAGTCCGATAGCTCCACCCGCACCAAAGCGGGCGGCTACGGCCTGGGCCTGGCCATCGCCAAGCTGATTGTCGAGCAGCACCACGGCCGCATCTGGGTCGAGAGCCAGCCCGGCAGCGGCGCCACCTTCTTCTTCGCGGTCCCCCTCGCCGGCCAGCAAGCAAACGACTGAACGGCGCGGATCCGCATCGTTGACACGTCATGCCGCGCCGTCCGAAGAGCTGCGGCGAGTCCGGCCGAGCGCGCATCGCCACGACCGCGCCATCTCATGCCGCCAGGTGCGACCGGGCGCGCTCGCGAGAGGCCACGGCCAGATAACGCATCGTCCCCATCGCACCCAGCCTGACGGCCAGGGGTAGGCGCTTCGTCATGCCAGCGAGTACACTATGGTGCGGGCTGCCGTAGTTGAATGGCTGCCTGTGCGGTGTGCCCCGTTCTCGCCACCAGGAGCATCCTTTGGCCGCCACGACGCACATGCGATCCGCCTCGCTGGCGCACAGCACAGGCACGCGGCGCGGCGCCTTCGTCGCGCTCGCGCTGGCCAACGTCTGCTGGGCCGGCACGTATGCCGCCGGCAAGATCGCCCTCGGCACCCTCTCGCCGATCGAGCTGAATGCGCTGCGCTTCGGCCTGGCGGCGCTGGTGCTCTCCCCGGTGCTGCTGCGCGGCTGGCGGACCATTCCGCGCGACCGCGCCACGCTCGGCGCGCTGGCGCTGGCGATCCTGCTCGGTTGGATCCTCAACAAGACCTTCGAGTACACCGGCCTGGCGCTCTCGACGGCCTCCGACGTGGCACTGCTGATCTCCACCGAATCGCTCTTCACCGCGCTGCTCTCGTGGACACTGCTGCGCGAGCGCGTGACGCGGGCGGGGATTGCCGCGCTGATCGTCGGAATGGCAGGCGCGTATCTGGTCGTCGCACGCGGCCTGCTGCCGGATCTAGGAGGCCAAGCCAGCCTCACACGTATTGCCGGTGATCTGCTCGTCGTCTTCTCGCTGCTGCTGGAGGCCGGCTACACCGTGCGCGGCAAATCCGCGCTCGACCGTGTCCCGCCGCTGCTCTTCTCGGCCGCCACGCTGACCGGCAGTCTGGTCGTCTGGCTGCCGGCGGGGGCGCTGGTCGTCGCGCATAGTGGCTGGCCGCAGATCAGCGTGGCGCAGTGGATCGCGCTGCTCTACATGGCGATCTTCTCGACGGCCGTGGCGTATTGGCTGTGGTTCCGCGGGCTGCGCGTGCTGGACGCCTCAACCGCCGCGCCGACGCTTTTCATCCAGCCGCTGCTGGGCGCGGCGCTGGCGATCTGGCTGCTGCACGATAGCCTCACCTGGGCGACGGTCGCTGGCGCCGCGCTGATCGTGCTGAGCCTGCTGCTCGTCGCGCGCAGCGAACGGCCTTCAGCTCCGGCTGAGTCACTCGGCGAGGCACGGCCGTAGCAGGCCCCTCATCAGTGCGCCCAACAAAAGCTGGCGGCGGACCAAGGGCATGGGCCACGTCGAAGTCAGCCGCGCGTTATGAGTGCTGGGGCACCGCTGCTGCCCGCCGCGTGGCACATGCGAGCGGGTGGTCCTCCCTGGCTCACGCTTGACCACTTTGCTATGCTGATGGCATCAACCGACCAATCGGCGGGGAGCATGCGACGATGGATCAGCCGGATCGGGCGAGAACCACCCAATGGATGTTCCAATACAATCCAGAGATCTACGACCCTGAGGGGTGGGTGAAACAGCGGCTCATAGACGACTGGACGATGTATCGGCACCGCGATCTCGTCCGCGTCGGCCAGCGCATCTACTTCATGCGCTCTGGAGGGCAGACCGCAGGCATTACGGCTGTCGGGCGCGTGGGGTCGCTGGTCTACGAGAAGCCGGAGGAGGCCGACCGCCACTCTCGCTACTGGATCGACATCGTCTACGATCAATTCGTCGTGCCTCCGCTGATGCGCCCGGAGATGCTGCAGGACCCAGTATTGCGAGACTACAAGCCGTATGCGCTGGGTCTGCATTTCTCGGCATTTCCGCTGCCACCCGAGGTCGCCGCCCGCACCGAGGAGCTTGTGCGAGGGCGCCTGCGGCCCATTCGCGAGTCCGACGCCCGCACCGCCAAGCGCATCTTCGTCAGCCACAGCCACGAGGATGATGCATTCGGCGTGCGGCTGGTGTCGGACCTGCGCCGCGAGCTTGGGGGCGGCGAGGACGCTGTCTGGTATGACAGCTCCGGCGGCCTGCGGGGCGGAGATGCGTGGTGGGCCGAGATACGGCGGCAGGTAGAGGCGCGCCACATCTTCGTCGTGATCCTGTCGCCTGCGGCCATGCAATCGAAGTGGGTGAGCGACGAAGTGGATATGGCCTGGCGCCTGTTGCACTCGAAGCAACGGACTCGCATCATTCCCGTGCTTTACAGGCCATGCACACCGCGGCTCGATCTGCAAATTATCCAGCAGATCTCGTTCTTGGAGCCCACATCCTACGAAGCCGCGTTTCGCGACCTGATGGCCGCCATCAATTTGACGGACTGATGGGCCACATTGGCGAGCGTGGGAGAGCGAATCCACTCCACTACGTCTTGTCAGTCGCCCTGCGTTGCATTGGGCTCACGAGCCAACGCTCTCCTGCACCTGGCGCATGCCTAGTGCGCCCCTGTGCGCTACACTGTAGGGCGATGCATTCATCGCCCAGCGCATTCAACGGCGGAGCGCATCATCATCCCGCGCCACCCCTTCACCCACCGTCACCATGCGCGTCGGTGACAAACAACACAGGATCAGCCCAGATGTACACCGCCTGCGCTCGCGTCACGCTTCGCATCCCCTTGAGCACCTCGCTCAAAGATAAGCGCCAGGTCGTCCGCTCGCTGCTCGCGCGGCTGCGCAATCAGTTCGAGATTGCCGCGGCCGAGGTGGACCATCAGGACGTACAGAATCTGGCCGCTCTGGGGCTGGCAGCCGTCTCGTCTGACTCTGGGCATGCGCAGGACGTGCTCGACCGCGCCATCCGCTACATCGAGGAGAGCCGCCCCGACACCGAGATCACCGACGTGCAGACGGATGTCCTCGCGCTGGAGGGCTAGCGTGATGATTCGCATCGGCACTTCTGGCTGGGACTACCCTCACTGGACGGCGCGCTTCTATCCGGACGCTTGGCCACATGGTGAGCGGCTGGCCTACTACGCCCGCCACTTCGACACCGTCGAGATCAATCGCAGCTACTACCGCCTGCCCACGCGCGAGCAGTTCGCGGCCTGGGCGGGCGAGGTTGCCGGCGATCCGGGCTTCCTCTTCGCCGTCAAAGCGTCACGCTACATTACGCACCTCAAGAAGCTGCGCGACGTGGGCGCCGCCCTGGCGCTGCTCGTCGCTAACGCCCGCGGACTTGGAGCGCACCTTGGCCCGTTCCTCTACCAGCTTCCGCCCCACTGGCACGCCGATCCCGACCGCCTGGCCGCCTTCGTCGCGCTGCTGCCACGAGATACGCGCAACGCCTTCGAGTTCCGCGATCCGAGCTGGCTCGACCGGCGCATCCTCGACATTCTGCGCGCGCACGATTGCGCGCTCGTCACCGCCATCGGCGCTCCTTCCTACACGCCGCTGGTGAGGGCCGCGACTGGCTCCTTCCGCTATCTGCGCTTTCACACCGGCCTGTACGGCACCGGCTTCGCTCAGGACGAGCTGGCCTACTGGGCGGGCCGCATTGCCGCCGATGCGGCAGCCGGCCGGGACGTGTACGCCTACTTCAATAACGACCCCGAAGGCCATGCGCTGCGCGACGCGGCCACCCTGCGCAGCCTGCTGGCAGCCGGTCCGACGGAATCGCTGCTGGCGGAGCCGAGGTGGACATAGGCGCAGACACGCAGGCACGGAGAGAAGCGCCCTGCCGTGCCGGAGAAGTCTCTCAGCCAAGAATACAGGCGGGCTCGTTAGGGAACGCGGGTGTGGCGGGCATGCTACGATACGGCAGTGGCGACACGGGTGTGCAAGGGGGCAAGCAACATGGGTGATTCCGTGGAGGCAAGCTCCTATTACGCGCAAGTGGGCTTCGACGCGCGCTTCGAGTGGGGAATCGAGGGCATGCAGCGGCTCGCGCCGCACTCGGACGTCGTCGTGATCGTGGATGTGCTGCGGTTCACGACCGCGGTGGACGTCGCCGTCTCGCGCAGCGCGGTGGTCTATCCATATCATGGCCAGCCTGATGGCTCGGCGGAAGCCTACGCACGTGAGCTTGGCGCGCGGCTGGCCGACTGGCGCGGAGCGACCACATCCGAGCGTCACTATTCGCTCTCGCCCGCGAGTCTGCTCACGCTCGCGCCCGATGAGCGGCTGGTGCTGCCCTCGCCAAACGGGGCGACACTGGCATTTCTCGCCGCCGCGACGCCCGCGACGGTCTTGGCAGGCTGCCTGCGGAACGCAACGGCGGTGGCGGCTGCCGCGCGCGATCATGGCGGCCTCGTGGCGGTGATTGCCGCAGGCGAGCGCCGGGAGCGCGACACTGGCGGACTGCGTCCGGCGGTGGAAGATCTACTGGGCGCTGGCGCGATCCTCACAGCACTGCGGCCAGTCGCGCCCTCGCCCGAGGCTCGCGCTGCGATGGCGGCCTTCCAGGCCGCGGAGCTGGACCTCCGCACCCATCTCTTCGGCTGCAGCTCAGGCCGAGAGCTCGTCCAGAAGGGATTCTCACAGGATGTGGAGATCGCGGCCGAGCATGACGTGAGCCGCACTGTGCCGATCCTGCGCGAGCGTGCTTTCCGTGCCCTCCGCTGAGAACGCGAACAGCACTTACTTGGCGCGCGCTCATGCTTGCGTGCCGCACATGCTACACTGTCTCCAGCCACATTGCATCGCATCGCACGTGTTAAAAGAGGTGACTCACCATGCCGCTCGGCCGCCGCCCGATTCTCCTGCTGCTCAACGGCGACATCCACACGATGAATGCCGACCAGCCGCGCGTCTCCGCGCTGGCCGTGGATCGCGGCTCCGGCCGCATCCTGGCGGCAGGCGACGACGCCGAGATGCGCACGCTCGCCGGCCCGCTCACCGAGACGCTCGATCTACGCGGCCGCACGGTGTTACCCGGCTTCATAGATGCGCACACACATCTGCTGGGCTATGCGATGGGGCGTCTGGAGGTGGACCTGCGCGACGTGCGCTCCGAGGACGAGGCGGTGGCGCGCGTGAAGGAGCGCGTTGAGCGCACGCCGGAGGGCAACTGGGTCATCGGCCATAGCTGGAATAAGAATCTCTGGCCGGGCGGCGCATTCCCCACCCGCCGCTCGCTCGATGCCATCGCCCCACACCATCCCGTCGCCCTGCACGACCACTCCTACCATGCCATGTGGGTCAATTCAGAGGCACTGCGCCGCGCCGGCATCACCCGCGAGACGCCCGATCCGCTGCCGGGGCGCATCGGCCGCGACGCGAGCGGCGAGCCGGACGGCATGCTCTACGAGGACGCGACGGCGCTGATCGAGGCGATCGCTGTGCCGCCCGACGACGACACGCTGCTGGCCGAGCTGCGGCGCGTGCTGGCCGAGCTGCGCGCCCGCGGCGTCACCGGCATCCACAACATCGAGGGCGACCGCAGTCTGCGCCTGCTTCAGCGCCTGCACCGCGAGGGTGACCTGAACACGCGCGTGTTGCTTTACGTGCCGCGCCAGACGCTGCCCGACGCCCTGCGGCTCGGCATCGAGGCGGGCTTTGGCGACGATTTCTTGCGCTTCGCCGGCATCAAGCTCTTCATGGATGGCGCGCTCGGCGCGCAGACCGCCGCCATGCTCGATCCCTACGAGGGCCGCCCAGACTACACCGGCCTGCTGACGCTGACCGCTGACGAGACCGCGCGCACTGTCGCCGAGGCGGCCGCCGGGGGCATCGGCGTCGCCATCCACGCCATCGGAGACCGCGCCGTGCGGTCTGCGCTCGACGGCATCGAGGCCTATCTCCGCCAGCAATCCGCCGCCGCGGCATCCAGTGCCGCGCCCCAGCCCCACACGGCGCGCCGCTTCCGCCTAGAGCATGTGCAGCTTGCCGCCGAGAGCGACATCGCACGCATGGCCCGCCTGGGTGTGACGGCCTCCGTCCAGCCGTTCCACGCCGTAGTGGACCGCGACACGGCCGAGCGGCATTGGGGCGCGCGCTACAAGCGCGCCTACGCCTACCAGACGCTGCGTCAGGCCGGTATCCCGCTCGCGCTTGGATCCGACGTGCCGGTGGATACCTGCGATCCGCTACGCATCCTGCACGCCGCCGTCGCCCGCAACGACGACCAGACCCCCGACCGCGCGCCCTGGCTACCCGATCAGGCGCTGACCGTCAGCGAGGCGCTCTACGCCTACACGGCTGGCGCCGCCGCCGCGGGCGGCCAGCAGGCGCACCAGGGCACGCTCGCCCCCGGCCGCCTCGCCGATCTCGTCGTGCTCGCCGAGGATATCTTCGCCATGCCAGGCGAGCGGCTGGCGAGCCTGGAGGTGGCGGCGACGCTGGTCGGGGGCGAGGTCGTCCACGGCGCGCTGGCGTAGCGCAGTCTAGCGCGACCCGGCAGCTCTGCCAGTTCGTCGTATTCCGGCGCCCGCCCGCATCTCGGGCGCCGGTGTTCGCTGCTCTTGGCTGCTCAGGCCCTGAAGGGCGCCCGCGCAGCCTCGTCTGGCCAATTGACGCTCCTCCCATTGGCTCACCCACACCCCCAGAGATGTGCCACCAAGGGACCACCGGGCTACTGTGGGGAGCAAAAGCCAGGAGGCGACGTAGAGTATGTATGGAGCGGCGCACCGCAAGGCATGAGAGCCGCTCGGTCTCGCCGCAACGGTGAGATGAAGCACCGCGCCAGCCTGCTCGGGAGCGCGGATGAGCAGCGTCAATGGATGGAGGATGGCGACGGTGGCGGTCTTCGTCAGTTACTCGCGAAAGCAGTTCTATGTCGCCGAGCACCTGGTTTATCTCCTCGAACAGCACGACGTGCCCGCATGGCTTGATGTCCAGCAGATTCAGCCTGGTGGCGATTGGCAGGCCACAATTGACGAGGCACTCGCAACGTGCCAGGCGCTCGTCGTGCTGGCGTCGCGCGCGGCATACCGATCTGCCGCCGTGCAGCGTGAAGTGACCGCTGCGCGGGCAGCCGGCAAGCCCATCTATCTGGCGGTCCTCGAAGACAATCCTTTCGTAGCTGAGCTGGGTGCCGCAGCAACGGCGATCGATTGCCGCCGGCAATTCTCCCCCAGCGTCGAGGCGCTCGCGCAGGCGATTCGCACGGGCAAGCAACCACAAGCGCCTTACCGGCGCGGGAATCCGTTGAGCGTGCGCATGCCGTTCGGGCGGGTGAAATACCTTCAACTCATCGTCTTAAACCTGTGCTTCCTGGTGGGCACAGGCACTATCCTGCTGCGGAAGCAGATCGTCATCCACGGCCCGCTCAATCCCCGGCTCTTGCCCTATCTCGTGCTGGCGACTATTCCGGCGTTGCTGTGGACACTGGGCTTCATCTATTCGCTGGCGCTGCTCATAAGCTTTCGGCGCCAGCGCTCGGCGACGTATCTCGCGCTGGAGCTTTGGCCCATGCTCAACTTGTTTGCGTTTCCCGCCTTGTTCGGTTTCCTGTTGTTCTATTCTGCGACCACATCCGGCGGACTTGGCTACGGACCCTATTTCACCTCCTATCTCAACATCAGTGATCGCCTCGACGTGTTGCTGACACCGCAGATCACACTGATTTTCACCACGTATGCGGCTTATGCTGTCTACGTGGCTCTCACGCTGCGCGGCTGCCTGCTAGTGGCTGGGTGGATTGCGCTGATACCCGTTCTGACCTCATCGCTCGTTCCGCCGCTTGTTCGTCCGCTGGCATTGCTCGTGGTTGGCGGCGCCATCGCCTTCCTCGGCATGCGTGGCTTCCTGAGCGGGCGCGATGTGCCAGTCGCATTTGGCGAGCAGACGGCCAAATTCGACTTCACCTCGCTCAAGACGGTCTTTCCGCAAGATGACCGCTCCTGGGGCCGCTGGCTCTCACCGGGCGCGTTCCCCAACGAGATGTTCAGGCGCCGAGCACTGCATACGCATGGCACACAACTAGCGCAGGCCGTCGGAGAGGATCTTGCCTCTCTCAATGCGATCTTGGCGCACGATGATCGCTCCTGGGGCCGATGGCTCTCGCTTGATGTGTTCCTGCACGAGAGCGTCAGGCAGCAATCTCTGCAGGCGCCTGGCACACGACGCGCGCAGGCAGCCGTAGAGAGGACATGGCACCTGTTTTCTGTTCCCGCCGATAGTGGCAGCGCGCAGGAGATCCGGCGGGTGTTTGCGGGCTATCCTGCACTGCGTGAAAGCGCCTCGGAGCGGCCCTACATTCAGATCGCGATCCTGTCGAACAAGACGCCGCTCGGCTGGATCAACGCGTTGGCCGAGCAATATCCGCGGCTCATCTGCGTCATCGTGTCCGCGCTCGACATCAATAAGCTTGGTGATGCTCTCCACCAGCATCAATGGATTGACTACCGCAGGCAACAGTCAGACCAGATTCATAACCTGGCCAAAGCGCTCACTGGAGTGTCCGAGTACGCGAACCCGATCACACCGGAGAACTTCTTACGCCCGACCGGCCCGTATCCGGTACAGCTCGTAAGTCACGCGCTGCGTATGGCAAGCGTGGTTAGCGTTGCGATGGCTGCAGCTACCCAATACATCGCGGCTCTCGACCAGGTCACGCTGGCGCCGCTGCCACTGGTAGTAACCAGTGTAGCGCTTGGTGCCTGGGGATGGAGAGTGGCTGGGCGCCTGCTGGCCCGCAGAGCATATTTCGTGGAGCTGCTGCTCACATTCGGCACACTCTTGATCTTCCTGAGCTATTGGGTGTTCAGTGGCACCGCCAGCACTCTCCTGCCCCGCGAAGTCTGGGTCCGCAACGGCGCTTACAATGGAGCACTGACGACCGGCCTGACGTTTGTCGCGTCGTTCGCCGGGATTCCCTTTCTCGCCATCCTGCTCGTCGCGGCGTTCGAGCTCGTCCGCAGGCATGCAACGGTCCGTCGCTGGCTGCCCCGTTACACGCGCCCTGAGCGGCGCCGCACGCTGGCCGTAGCGCCCTGGCGGCGGCTCAACGTCTCGGCGATCCTGTACGTGGCCGCGGCGGTCGTGTTGGTCACCATGCTGGGCGTTGATTCGCCCTACAGATATCAGCGCATCCACGAGTATGACGTGCCCGATACGACTGCTTTCCCAAGCAGGTTATTGGCCGGCCCTGACGGGAACATCTGGTTCTCGCTGTCGGGTTCGAATTCGTATCAGATCGGCTATATCACGCCGGCCGGAGAGCTGCACCCCCAGCACATTACCTTACCCCAGCCAGCGGATTGTCGCACAGGCTCAAGCCTAGCCCTCGATTGCTTCGAGGCGGGTGGCTTACAGTTCGGGCCCGATCACAACTTGTGGTATGTCGCATGGCAAGTGTTCGCTCCCAATACCATGGAAATTCGCCGCTCAAGCGTGACGGGCGCTACCGCCGTATTCAAATTGCCCAGTGACAGCACCAATGTGAGCTTCGCTTTCGACGCCGCCGGCAATCTGTGGTACACACGCGCCATGTACGCCCTGCAATCTGACGCCCAAGGGTGGATCGGCAAGCTGGATCCCGCCGGCCATATCACAGAGTTCGCGCTGCCGGCGCACAGTGCGCCGGCCTCTATCGTGGCCGGCCCCGACGGCAGCATGTGGTTCTTCGACGATGGCACGCACACGGTGGGCAAGATCACGCCTGAGGGTGTGGCGACGGAGCTCACATTGCCCTACCAATCCGGGCTGTCGGGCGCCGCTCAAGAAGAGATGATCGTCGGCCCCGATCACAACCTGTGGTTTACGGATCCCCAGACCGCGTTCGTTGGGCGGGTCACGCCAGCAGGCGAGCTGACGCTCTTCTCCGTGGGCATTGGCGGCTTTCCCTATGATCTCGTCGCGGGGCCGGATGGTGGGGTGTGGTTCCTTGACAACCGCCTGGACGCTATCGGCCATATCTCGACCGACGGGACGCTCACGCACCACCCCATCCACGAGCACGCGAATCACGTTTCCTCGCTCACCGTCGGCTC
>DASUBU010000109.1:0-7435 GCA_035763125.1 Ktedonobacterales bacterium | reverse complement strand
CACGCCATAGGTGCTCGCCCCGCGCGACGATGGTGCCGGCCGGCACAGGCCGCTTAGCCTGGCTGGCACCGCCTGCGCAGCACTGCGGCGATTCAGGCGACCGGTTGCGGCTCCCGTCGGCCCTTGCCGCCACGAACGGTGTCGAAGACAGCCATCACGCGCTCGTAGTGGCGCTCCGGCGCATAGTCGTTGAGCGCCTTCGACCGCGCCGCGCGCTCCAGCTCGGCGCGCAGCTCCGGCTCCTCCACCAGCCGCAGCAGCGCCGCGCGCAGGGCATCAGGATCACCCGGTGGCACGGTCAGCCCGCAGCCGCCTTCGAGCTGCTCGGCGATGCCGCCGAGATTGCTGCCCACCACCGCTTTGCCATGCGCGAGACTTTCGTAGACCGTCATCGGCGCATTATCGTGCCAGAGCGAGGGCGCGGTCACACACAGTGCGCCGGCGATCAACTCGGCCAGCGGCGCGCCCGAGACGAAGCCCACGAAGCGCACAGTGCCGGCCGTACCCAGCTCCGCGGCGAGCGCCTCCATCCGCTGGCGGTAGCCGTCGCCACTATCGCCCGCGATCACCAGATCCACCTCGCGCTCCAGTCCGGCATAGGCGCGCAACAGCGTCTCGACGCCCTTATCAGGCGAGACACGGCCGAAGAAGAGGATGTACGGCCGGCCCGACGCACCGGGCGCTCCAGTGGTGGGCGTGGGGAGATCGGCGAGCGCGTCGAGCAGCGTTTGATCCACGAAGCTGGGGATATGGTGGACACGGCCGCGTGCGGGCGCGAAGTGCGTCTCCACTTGCTCGGCCATGTAGCGCGACGGGGCGATGAAGGCGCCGACGCGATGGTAGATGCCCAGCGCGCGGTGAATGCTCATCGCCAGCACGCGCGCGCCCGTCACCGCCAGCGAGCCTTGCAGGCAGCGGTGACGCAGGGCATGGTGGTAGCCCCCCAAGCACTCCTGGCAGACGTGGCCGTCGCGCAGGAAGGCGTAGGCCGGGCAGAGCAGGTTGAAGTCCGAGAGCCGCATGACCACCGGCACGCCAAGCGCGTGTGCCGCATCCACAACGCTTGGCGAGAGAACATTGACCGTGTTGAGCAAGTAGACCAGCTCGATACGCTCTTCGCGGATCACGCGCTCGGCCGCCCGCCGCACCATCGGCGAGTAGGCCGCGCGGGCTGTCAGATCGAGGCGCTTGCGGAGCGTCAGGCGGTCTTTGTACTGCTTGAAGTAGATGCTCTCGCCGTCCACCGGCGGCGGAACGAAGTAGCGCCGATAGGGAGTATCGAGCGTCTGGGCGTAGTCGGCGGCGAACGGCACGACGGTGTGACCGTGCCGCTCCAGCAGCGCCGTCATCGCGAAGAGATAGCGCTCGGGTCCGGAGGAGGGGAAGTAGCGATTATTGCAGATCAGAATCTTCATCGTGAGGCCGCACGTACGAAGACGAACTCATTGCAGCCGATGCCGCCGCCGACCGTCTTCAGCTTCCTCAATTCGTAGCCACGCTGGCGGAAGAAGTCAAACACCTGCTCGGGCCTGGCGACCTCGAAGGGAAAGCCCCCTACCCAATCCACCACATCCGTCCAGGGCGTCATGCCGCGCCGCTGGGAATAGGCGCGCCAGCTTGCGAACGGCCTGCCGCGGGCGAGATCGCGCACCGTGGAAGGCCCCCAGTTGCGCAACGCCACCGGCAGCAGCAGCGCGAAGCGCACCCCGCGCGGCAGGCGATTATATGCGCGCTTGTAGCGCCACCATCGCCGGCTTGTGCGCCCCTGATCGTTGTAGATGGAGATGAACAGCGAGCCGCCCGGCACGACCAATGCCGAGACGTTCTCCAGCGCCTGCCACATCGCCCCGGTGTGGTGCAGGACGCCCCACGAGTAGACGACGTCAAAGGTGCCGAGCGAGGTGAGATACGGAGCATCGAGCGCCGACCCTCGCTCGATGATCCACGCGTCGTCGTCCGGATAGTAGCGCCGGCGCAGCTCGCGAGCGCACTCTACCGCCACCGGGTCGTAGTCGAGCGACCGCACGCTGGCGCCCAGCCGGCGCGCCGCCAGCGAGAAGAGTCCACTGCCCGAGCCGACATCCAGGAAGGACCTGCCGCGCAGGTCGTCCACCCCCAGATAGCTGCGCAGCGACTCCTCGGCGCGGGCGATGCGCTGCTCGTTCAGCGTGTTGAGAAACCGCCGCCAGTTCTTGCCGAACTCGAAGCGCTGGCCGGCGGATACTTCGCGTTGAAACTCCGTCGCGGGCAGATTGCTCATCGTCTCCTCCTCCATGCACCCTCATCGGCTGGCGATTCACTCTGCTCGCTGGTGGCTAGCAGCAACGTAGACCCGCTCGTACTCACGCACCATGCGCTCGACGGTGAAGTGGGCCGCGATGTGCGCGCGGGCCGCGGCGCCCATCTGCCGTGCGCGGGCAGGATCACGGAGCAGCTCGACGGTGCGCTCGGCCAGCGCCTGCGCGTCGCCAATCGGCGCCAACAGGCCGGTGCGGCCCTCCAGCAGCACGTCGTCCACGCCCGGCACTGGCGTCGCCACCGCCGGCAGGCCCCAGGCGCCCGCCTCGAGCAGGGCGTTGGGCATGCCTTCATGGCGCGAGCAGAGCACGGCCACATCGAAGGCCGGGAGCGCCAGGTCGCCCGACGCCAGGTGTCCGGCGAAGCGCACAGCATCGGCGACGCCCAATTCCGCCGCCAGCGCCGCCAGCGCCGCCCGTTCCGGCCCATCGCCCACCACCGCGAAGCGCGCCTCCGGCACCTGCTGGCGCACCATCGCCGCCGCCCGCAGAAACGTCACGTGGTCCTTCTGCGGATGCAGTCGCGCGACGATCCCCACCAGCGGCGCGTCCGGCGGAATCGCCAGCAGCGCACGTGCGGCCAGCCGCGTCTCGGGTGTGAGGCGGCTGGCGTCGGGCAGCTCCACGCCATTGAAGACGGTGGTGAGCTTCTGCGCCGGGAACCCGCGCGCAAGCAGATAGTCGCGCAGCGCCGTGGAGTTGACGGTCATCTGGTCCATGCGGCGCCAGAGCAGGTGATCGAGCGCCAGCCGGGCGCAGCCCGCGCGACTGGTGTCGTAGACGCGATTGACGGTCGAGCCAACCACCGCGACACGTGGCAGTCCCGTCGCCGCGAGCACGGCGAACACGCCGGAGAGCCAGTGCATCGCGTGGACGACGTCAATCCGCTCGGCACGCAGGTAGCGCCGCAGCCGCGCGACGGGACCGAGATCGAAGCGCCCGCGCCGCACGAAAGGCAGGATGAGCGTGCCTGTCGCGCGCATGGCGTCTTCGAGTGGGCCGCCAAGCGCCAACGCCCCAACCGAGAGGGCGAAACGCTCGCGATTCAGCGCGCCCGCCATGCGCACGAAGCGCCGCTCGGCGCCGCCCCCTGCGAAGCCTTCCATCAGGTAGAGCACGCGCAGGCGTGTGGTCGTGGGGGCCGTCAACGTCGGTGTGAGGCTTATGCCCAGCGGCGCTGATTCTGTGCCGGGCGCCGCGTCGGTCTGATGCGTCATGCCGAACGCGCCCTCGTAGGAAGCGCCGCATCAGCAGACAACTGCGGCAGCGGCGCAGAACCGTCGTTATCGAGATAGGTGCGACACCACAGCTCGAAGCACAGCAGCGCCCAGATGCGACGGCCGTTCTTGCGCCCCTCGGCGCGGTGCGCCTCGAGTACCTCACGCACCACGCGCTGATCGAGGAACCCACGCCCCGCCGCCCGTGTGCTGGTCAGCACATCCCACGAAAGCTCGCGCAGCGGCCCGCGCATCCACTGATCCACCGGCAGGCCGAAGCCGATCTTGGAGCGCGTCAGCGTCTGCTCAGGCAGCAGGTCGCCCATCGCCTTCTTCAGGATGTACTTCTTCTGCCCGTTGCGGTTGCGGATCTCGTGCGGCAGCGCTGCGACGTACTCCGCCAGCACGTGGTCGAGCAGCGGCGCGCGGGCCTCTAGCGAGCAGAGCATGCTCGTGCGGTCCACCTTGGTCATGATGTCGTCGGTCAGATAGACTTCCACGTCGGCCTGCTGCATGCGCGTGTAGAAGTCAAGCCCTTCGGTCTGGGCGAAGCAGCGCAGCTGCGCCGCACGCGAATCGCCGCCCGCAGCGCGCAGCGCCGGGGCAAGCAGGCGCTCGCGCAGCGGCGTCGGGAAGGCCGAGGCCATCTCGACGAAATGCTCGGCCGGATCACTGCCCAGGCTGCGCAGCCGGTTCTTGCCCTTGGCGCCCTCCGGCAGCAGCGCCGCCGCCGCCGTTGCCAGCGGGCGCAGCGGGCCAAGCTGGCGCGCGAGACGCAAGTCCTCCAGGCCGCGCGTGTAGCGCGGATACCCGCCGTAGAGCTCGTCGCCGCCATCACCCGAGAGCGCCACGGTGACATGCTGGCGGGCCAGCTTGGAGACGTAGTAGGTCGGCACCATCGAGATGTCGGCGAACGGCTCGTCGAAGTCCCAGACCAGCTTGGGCAAGACATCCACCAGGTCCGGCCGGACGATGAACTCGTGGTGCTCGGTGTCGTAGCGCTGCGCGATGAGCCGCGCATAGTCAAGCTCGCTGAGATCTTCCTCCTCGAAGCCGACCGAGAAGGTCTTCACGCGCTCCGTCCCCACCTGGCTCATCGCCGCCACCACAATGCTTGAGTCGATTCCACCGCTGAGGAAGGCGCCCAGCGGCACCTCGCTGATCAGGCGCAGACGGACCGCCTCGAAGAGCAGCTCGCGGATGCGGCGGGCCGCGGTCTCCTCATCGTCGCGCACGGTGGGCGTGAAGTCGAGCTGCCAATAGCGGCGCACGTCGAGCCGGCCGTCCTCGAAGACCAGTGTGTGGGCGGCGGGCAGCTTGGCGACGCCACGCAGCGCCGAGCGGGGCGCGGGCATGTAGCCAAAGGTGAAGAACTCCGCCAGCGCAGCCGGATCAGGCGTCCGCTCAATCATTGGCGTCTGCAGCAGCGACTTGATCTCTGAGCCGAAAACCAGCCGCCGGCCGTCGTGGGCGTAGTAGAGCGGCTTCTTGCCAAAGCGGTCGCGCGCCAGCACCAGCCGCCGCCGCTTGCGATCCCACAGCGCGATGGCGAACATCCCCCGCAGGCGTCGCACGAACTCGGGGCCGTCATCCTCATAGGCATGCACCAGGGTCTCGGTGTCGCTGTTGGTCGCAAAGTGGTGGCCGCGCGCCTCCAGCTCCGCCCGCACCTCCTGATAGTTGTAGATCTCACCGTTGAAGACGACCACCACGGAGCCGTCCTCATTGGTCATCGGCTGTTGCCCGCCGGCGACGTCAATGATACTCAGGCGCCGCATGCCGAGCGCGACCCCGTCGCCATCCCAATGCCCGTCGTCATCGGGGCCGCGGTGGCGGATGATGGCCGTCATGCGCCGCACGAGCGCCCGCGCCTCGTCGTCCGGCAGCTCAGCACCAGCGAATCCCGCTATGCCACACATGCGCGTACCCTCCTGCCGCCAGTGTCCATCATTCGACCAGCCCCACCGGCTGACCCGCTTGCGTCCCCGACGCCGCCCGCGCCACGGTGGCCGGCTCGCCCTGGTCGGGCCGCCACGTCTCGGCCGCGCCGCTACGCCGCAGATGGTCATAGAGGCTCACCAACGCCTGCATCTGCGCTGCGCGGTCGTAGCGCGCCACCATGCGAGCACGGGCCGCGCGGCCCAGCGCCAGCGCTTCGGCCGGGCGCGTCAGCAGCCGGACGAGCGCCTCGGCCAGCGCATCCGGATCCTCCGGCGGGACGAGCAGCCCGGATTCTCCGTCTATAATCACGTCTTCGCTGCCGCTCACGCGCGTCGCCACGCAGGGCAGTCCGGCGGCCATCGCCTCCAGCAGCGCATTTGGCAAGCCCTCAAAACGCGATGGCAGCACGAATATCTCAGCCCTGGCCATCAGGTCAGGAACGTCACTGCGCGACCCCAGCATCTCCACCGAGCCAGTAATGTTCAGCGCCCCAGCCAGCGCATCGAGCTGTGGTCCTAGCGGTCCCCCGCCAGCCATGAGCAGCCGCGCCTCTGGCATTTGTGCATGGACACGATGCCACGCTTGCAGGAGGATATCCGGCCCCTTCTCATAGCTATAGCGCCCTGCACAGAACACCGTGGGTGGCGGGAGTTCAGCTCCATCCACATCGCGCGCCCGTGCCAGCAGGCGTGCCTCGACGCGCTCGGCCACCGGCGCGTACTGTACGACATCAATGCCGGTTGGCAGCAACACGATCTGATTGCACCTGAAGCCGTCTTCGATCAGGGACGCGTGCATCTGGCGACTGAGCGCCAAGAACGTCGCCTTGCTACGACCCAGGAGCCATAGGGTGAGCTTGGCTGTCCACTGCCAGCCTCGCAACGATTCGATGTCCGAACGGCCCCAGCTCGACGCCGGCACCTGCAGGAAGCTAGCGCGCGGATCAAGCAGGCCAGCGTGAAGCGTTGTCGCGGCGCGCGATGCATTCCCTACGTGCTTGCCCCTGCCGGCACTGGCGATCCGCACTATGATGGGCTTGCGAGTCAGCAGAGAGGCGAGCGCGGCGGGCCGCGCGAGATAAGAGAGCTGGCGAAGGTGGATCACGTCATACTCACGGCGCCGGCGCACCAGCTCGAGCCAGAGGCGAGCCTCTGCGATCCATTGTCCGCCGAAGCGGAGGCGCAGCTTCTGTCCGACGAAGAGCCCGCCAAGCCGCCGCACAGACACGCCGTCCATCTCCTCGCGTGGCGCCCAGCGCCGGTCAAGCCGAGGGGTGATGATCATCACCGGCACGCCGGCCTCGCGCAGCGCCATCGCCTCGCGTAGCGTGATGACCTCTGCCCCACCCTTCCGCGGCAGGAACTGGCTTGTGATGAAGAGGACAGCGGGTGGGCGGCCGATAGGGGCACGGCTGACGGCGATGCGCTGTTCAGGCTCTGGTGCTACCATGCAGCGCCCTTTCGCCCGTTGACGGGAGCGGCCTCTAATTCGAGAGCTGTCCTCCTCACTGGCCGTACGAGCCGCCAGACATGGTCAGAACCAGGAATGTCTCCGGTTGCATTGCGCGTATCCACCACCAGCGGCGCTAGACGCACCACGCGCTCGTAGTCAACGTCGGTGTGGTCGGTGACGATCACCACACAATCCGCCCGTTGCAGCACCTCATCTGTCAAAGGCACGGCGTGCAGCGTCTCGTGCTCGAGCTGAAGCCGCGGGACGTAGCTGTCCACATACTCCACCTCGGCGTGTCGCGCCAACAGCATCTCCACGATCTCGATCGCTGGCGATTCACGCACGTCGGACACATCGCGCTTATAGGCCACGCCGAGCACCAGCACACGCGCGCCGTTCACGCACTTTCGCTGCTCGTTCAGTGCCTGCGCCACCTGCTCCAATACGAAGCCGGGCATCTCCCCATTGACTTCGCTCGCCAGCTCGATGAAGCGCGCACGGTAGTTTAGTGAGCGCAGCTTCCAGGCC
>DASUBU010000108.1:0-4872 GCA_035763125.1 Ktedonobacterales bacterium | reverse complement strand
GCGTAATCGTCGTCGCCATGGGCGCGGGCCTGCTTCGCGGATGGCCCGCGCCGCCTCGACACCCAAGCAGCGTGCGCGAGCGCCAGACGCAGACAGGAGCCGCCTATGCCCACCGATTTACCCAATCCGCCCCCGCGTGTCGCGGTTGCCCAGGCCACACCGGTCTTCCTCGAGCGCGAGGCGACCGTGGAGAAGGCCTGTGCCTTGATCGCTGAGGCCGCTGCACATGGGGCACGTCTGATCGTCTTCCCTGAATCGTACATCCCTGCTTATCCCGATTGGGTATGGGCAGTGCCCGCTGGCGAGGATGCGCTGCTGGGCCAGCTCTATGCCGAGCTGCTCGCCAATGCGGTCACCATCCCCAGCCCGGCGACCGAATCGCTCTGCCGTGCCGCGCGCGCCTCCAGCATCTATGTGGTGATGGGCGTCAGCGAGCGCAACGCCGAGGCCAGCGGCGCCAGTCTCTATAACACGCTGCTCTACATCGGCCCCGATGGCCAGATCCTCGGCAAGCATCGCAAGCTCGTCCCGACTGGTGGCGAGCGGCTGGTCTGGGCGCAGGGCGACGGCAGCACACTTGCCGTATACGATACCCCGCTCGGCAGGCTCAGCGGCCTGATCTGCTGGGAGAACTACATGCCGCTGGCGCGCTACACGCTCTATGCCTGGGGTACGCAGATCTACGTCGCCGCCACCTGGGATCGAGGGGGGCCGTGGCTCGCGACGCTGCGCCACATCGCCCGCGAGGGCCGTGTCTGGGTGCTGGGGGCCGGCATGCCCTTGCGCGCGGCGGATATACCCGACCGCTATGAGTTCAAACAGCGCTTCTACTCCGGCGCCGGCGAGTGGATCAACATCGGCGATAGCGCGATCGTCGGGCCAGACGGCGAGTATCTAGCGGGTCCCGCACGCAAGACCGAGGAGATTCTCTACGCCGAGCTCGATCCCGCGCGGCAGCGCGCCTCGAAGTGGATGTTCGACGCCGCCGGCCACTACGCCAGGCCTGATCTCTTCGCGCTCACCGTCAATACGGCTTCCCACCCCATGCTCTCGGCCCAGAGCGAGCCGGGCGCGGCCAATTCCGCCATGCTGGCAGTTCCGGCGCCCGACAGCGTGGCCGCCAAATCGTCTCATACCACCCGGAGGACCACCTCATGAGCGACGACCAGCCCCAGCCAGGCGCCCGCACAGTCGCGCTGGCCGCCTTCGACACCGCCCGCGACAGATTCCTGGACGCTTTCGCCGCCGTGCCTGGCGAGGCGCTCGGCTATCTACCGCCCGGCGACGACTATGCCATCGGCGCGCTGCTGCTTCACCTGCAAGACACCATGCACCACTATCTTGCCGTGCTCGATCTGGTCCAGGCTGCTGACTTCGGCCCGCTGGACCTCACGCAGACCGCCGAGGTGGCTGACTCGGAGGCACGGCACGCCAAGACGATGACCGCGCGCCCGACGCCTGCCGACCGGCAGCGGCTGCTGGCGGAGCTCGCCGCGCTGCATGAGACCGTTCGCCAGCGCGCGCTGGGGCTCGACGCGGCGACCTTCGCCGGCCAGGCGCCCGTCGTCTACTCGCCGGGAGGCACGCCCTACCCCACCGGTTGCGGCGACATCCTCGGCTGGCTGGCCGACCACTACGACGAGCACACCCCGCAGGTGGGCCAGCTGCTCGCGTCGTGGCGAGCTGTTCCATACGCATGACCCGCACAATGTGACCCTTTGACGGCTCAGCCGCGTCATGATAGTATCGGGAAGATTTTGCCCTGCGTCGAAGCGCCGCCGGCGCCGCTCGTCTGTGAGGTTTCCATGCCGAAGCTCCGCCTGCCTACTCGCCCAGGTTGGCCGCTCTCGCTGGTGTTGGGCGTGCTCGCTATGGTCTTCGCACTGGCGGGCTGTGGGTCCGGCGGCACGGCGAATGTCCTGCTCGTCGCCAGCGTCAACGGCCATGGCATCAGCCAGAGCGACTACCGGCTCGTACAGCGCTACGTCGGCGTCACGATGGCCCAGCAGCTACCTGACAGCGCCTGGCAGTCACCCACCGGCCGCGGCGCCTTCGGCACCATCCAGGGCAGCGCCCTCGATTTCCTGATCAACCTCGAGCTGATGCACGAACAGCTCACCGCCTGCCATCTCAGCGTGCCGGCCAGCGCGCTGGCCTCCGATCGGCACGCGCTTCAGGCCCTCATTGACAAGCAGAAGCACAGCAGCGATCCCGCCGTGCAGGATGTGATACGCGTGCTGACTCCCGACATGGTCGCGATGCTGGCCGACCAGCAGGCCACCGAGACCGCGCTGCTCAAGGGCGTCAGCGTGCCGGGGGCGCATGTGCGCGCGATCCTGGTGGCGAGCAAAGACAAAGCCCTGCAGATCGAGCAGCAGGCACAGCAGGGCGCCGATTTCGCCACGCTTGCCAAGCAGAACTCGCTCGATACGCAATCCGGCGCGAACGGCGGCGACCTTGGCAACGCCTACTTTGGTCAGTACAGTCAGTTCAGCGCCAACTACGACACGCAGATCTTCTCTGGAGCCACGCCTGCCGCTTCGGGCAGCTGCTACAGCCACAATGGCTATTCGGCCGCCGCCGGCGCCACCCACTACGTCACCCTTCCGGATGCGGACCAGTACCTGCTCTTCCAGGTCAGCGAGCTACACGATCGCCCGCTAAGCGAGATCACGAACGGCCAGCTGCAGCAGGTGGCGTTCTCTAGCTGGCTCAGCACGGTCGTGCGGCGTCACGCCTCCGTCGCCACCTATCTCTCCACGCCGGTCGGTCAGCGTCCATAGCCACCCACCCAATCATAAGGGCGTCTTGCGGACGCCCTGCTGGCGTGTGTCTGCGCCCCCGGCGTCTCTCTGCGCGCAGTCGCGTTCCGTCGCGTTCCGTCCATTCCCCACTGTGCGATGCGCCGCTGCCCATGTGCCGCGTTCGTCAGCCTATGCCGATACTCTGCTACCACGGAGGCGCAAACGTTGGGGATAGGGATGCATACATTGCGTCCAGCCTGCGGCGGGCAAACGGCCGCCAGCCGCGATGAACCAACGATGCGGGCCAGCGTCGTATGATAGGGTGGCGATGGTGCGGTGAGCATGGACAGTCTGGCAGGAGACGCAAGCATGACGGGCTTGGCAAGCGAGACGTACGAAACCAGCGAGGCAGGCGAGATGCACGGGACGAGCAAGCGCGAGATCATCGTAGTTGGGCTGGGGCCTGGCCGCTGGGAAGACCTCACCATCGAGGCGCGTGGCGTGCTGGAGGCCGCGCCGCTGGTCGTCTTCCGCACGCTGCGCCATCCGACCGTCGAGGCGCTGCGCGTGCGCTGGCCGGAGCTGGCCGTCGAGTCGTTCGACGCACTCTACGAGCATGCCGAGAGCTTCGCCGCGCTCTACCCCCAGATGACCGACCGCCTCTACGCGCTCGCCGCCGCTCAGCCGCCAGATCAGCCGCTGGTCTACGCCGTGCCCGGCCACCCATTGATCGCCGAGGAGTCGGTGCGCACGCTGCGTGCGGGGGCCGCCGAGCACGGCGTGACGATTCGCCTCGTGCCGGGTTTGTCGTTCATCGAGCCGGTCAGCGACGCGCTGGAGATTGATCCACTCGCGCGCGATATGCAGCTCGTGGATGCCACACAGCTCGCCGGGCTGGGCGGCTCGCCACTTACCGGGGCGCTGCTGCCGACGCATCCACTGCTGATCGCCCAGGCCTACAACCGGCGGCTCTTGAGCGGCGTCAAGCTGGCGTTGCAGGAGCTGTACCCCGAGGACTGGGAGGTGGCCGTGGTGCGCTGGGCGGGCCTGCCGGAGCAGATCGTCGAGCGCGTGCCGTTGGTGGATCTGGATCGTGGCGAACGCGCCGATCACCTGACGACGATCTACGTCCCGCCGCTCGCGCCGCTGGCCGCCGTGCGCGTGCCGGAGGGGCTACGCTACGTCACTCAGCGCCTGCGCGCGCCCGATGGCTGCCCCTGGGACCGCGCGCAGACGCATCAATCGCTGCGCAAGTACGTGATCGAAGAAGCCTACGAGGTGGCGGAGATTCTGGATGAGTGGGAGGGCACGCCGGAGCAGGCGGAGCATCTGGCCGAAGAGCTGGGCGACCTGCTGCTACAGGTCTACCTGCAGTCCGAGATCGCCGACCAGGAGGACCTCTTCCACATCGGCGACGTGTATCAGGCCGTCACCGAGAAGCTGATTCGCCGCCATCCGCATGTCTTTGGCGATGTGGAGGTGCGCGACGCGGCGCACGTGCTGCGCAACTGGGAGGCAATCAAGCGGCAGGAGCGCGCGGCAAAGGGCGCGGACGTGCGGGCCGAGAGCGCGCTGCAGGGGGTGCCCAAGAGTCTGCCCGCGCTCCTGCAAGCCTACGAGCTGGATAAGAAGGCGGCGAAGGTTGGCTTCGACTGGCCGGAGGCAGCCGGCGCACTGGCCAAGGTGGAGGAGGAGGCGCGCGAGCTGGCGGCGGCGCGCGGCAGCCACGAGGAGCAAGAGGCCGAGCTGGGCGACCTGCTCTTCGCGCTCGTCGCGCTGGCCCGTCACCTGAAGCTGCATCCCGAAGACGCCCTGCGCGGCGCGAACACGCGCTTCCGCCGGCGCTTCGAGGTGATGGAGGCGCGCGCCCAGACCGAAGGACGCGCGCTGGAGAGCCTCTCGCTCGACGAGTGGCTGGCCCTGTGGGACGCCGCGAAGGCGGCGACGGCCTAGGAGTCTGCCTGACGAATCAAGATTCAAGCCAGATGACGATAGCTCTGAGGCACAGCCATGGGCACGTCAAGTATCACGGCTCTGCTCATCTTCCCACAGATGCTAGCGCTTTGTTGTGTCTGAGCAGACTTAGGCTTAGGAGAATGTTGCCCAGGAGCCAGCATGCTAAGTAGAG
>DASUBU010000107.1:0-13781 GCA_035763125.1 Ktedonobacterales bacterium | reverse complement strand
AGGGTCTGCGAGTTGAGCCAGAACTCAGGATGCACCGAGAGATTCGTGTCGTCCGCCGCGTCCAGGAACATCTCGGTCACATCTTCATAGGTTACCATGCGGCTGCTCCTCTCGCCCGCGCGCACTCGCGGACGCCTGCGCCCTGCAGGCCCAGGCCGGAGGGCGCTACTGTTCAGCCCATCATACGCGGCGCTGCCGCTCGGTGTCAATTGATCGCCGGTCGTACGCTTATGCGTGTTCGAGCAGGTGATGCGCCGCTTCGGCTGGGCGGCGCGAGCACCCGGATGACAGGGTCAGCGGTGCGCGGCCAAGAGGAGCCGGCGTTCCTTGACCGGCCCGAGCGCCCGATGCTATACTGATATCCGAGTAATCCAGTCGGAATAGGTGCGGGCGCGCCGCACGTCTGGGCTGCTGTGGCGAGGAAGGCTTCGCCGCAGCAGGCGCGATGTCTCTGGTAGCGGCGAGGCCTGCCTCGCCCGTCCGGCGCAGTCTGGCGAGGAGGCCGGCCATGTTGCGAGTATCCACCCGCGGCGAGTACGGCGTGCGGCTGATGGTGGACCTGGCACGGCACAGGGGCGGGCCAGCGCGCTCGCTCACCGAGATCAGCCAGGCCGAGGGGCTGGAGTTGAAGGTCCAGTACCTCGAACAGCTCGTCAAGTGCCTGCGCGAGGCGCGGCTGGTAGAGTCCACGCGCGGTGCGCACGGCGGCTACCGGCTGAGCCGGGCGCCTGAGGCGATCTCGATGGGCGAGGTGCTGCGCGCGCTGGAAGGGCCGATCGCGCCGATGATCTGCGCAACCGAGGGCGAGATGGGCGTCATCTGCGACCGCCTCGACGGCTGCTCCACGAAGTACCTCTGGGCGCGCGTGCGCGACGCCGTGACCAGCACGCTCGACGCCATCTCGCTCCAGGATCTGGTGCTCGAGTCGGACGCCGTGACGCGGCCAGGCGCACAGCTCGTGCAGTTCACGCCGCGCGCGGGACGGACGGCAAGCGCGGCCGGCGCGGGCGCTCAGGCGGCGCCCGCGTCGCTCGATCATCCCTGAACATGACGTGCCGGGGCAGCGTGCCCCGCGACCATCCCGTCCGGCGTCTGCCGGAGCGGAGCTGATAGATCGAGGCGGCCGCGCGGCTCGCGGCTCGCCGCCAGGAGGATACGCAGCCAACCTATGGAGACACAGAACGCCCGGCCAGAGCCGGTGCAGCTCATTATCCGCGACCTGCACGCGAACGTCGAAGGCAAAGAGATCCTGCGCGGAGTGAATCTGACCGTCACGCAGGGCGAGACTCACGCGCTGATGGGCCCCAACGGCTCGGGCAAAAGCACGCTGGCGAACGTTATCATGGGGCATCCCAAGTACGTGGTGACGCAAGGCGAGATCCTCTTCAAGGGCATCAATATCCTCGAGCTCTCCGCCGACAAGCGTGCGCGCCTGGGCCTCTTCCTCGCCTTCCAGTATCCCTCCGCCGTCCCGGGCGTCTCGGTGGGCAACTTCCTGCGGCGGGCACTGGAGGCCAAGCGTGAGGGCTACGATGCGCAGGCGCCCGCACAGCCCACTGGCGCGCCACCCAAGCGCAAGGGCATCCCACCGGCGGAGTTCCGCAAGCTGCTCAACGAGAAGATGGCGCTGCTGAAGGTAGACAGCACGTTCGTCAGCCGCTATCTGAACGAAGGCTTCTCCGGCGGCGAGAAGAAGCGCGCCGAGATCTTGCAGATGGCGATGCTGCAGCCGCAGATGGCCGTGCTGGACGAGACCGACTCCGGCCTCGACATTGACGCGCTGCGTATCGTCTCGGAGGGCGTCAACGCGCAGCGCGGGCCGAACCTGGGCGTGCTCATCATTACGCACTACCAGCGCATCCTCGACTACATCACCCCCGACTTCGTGCATGTGATGTCGCAGGGGCGCATCGTGAAGTCTGGCGGACCAGAGTTCGCCAAGGAGCTGGAGCAGAAAGGCTACGAGTGGCTGCTCGAGGCCGTCGGCGAGAGCGCGGCGCCAGCGGTGTAGGAGGTCCTCACCCCCACTCCCCTCTCCGCGCACGGAGAGGGGAGCCGATGGGCGACCCTGGCCGCCGATTGACCGGCGTGGTGAGGCATGTGAGAACGGGTGAGGCCTGCCTCGCCCTTCCGACGCGCGGCCACACATCCAGAAGCTATCGCTAAGGGTGTGGCCCACCTCACCAGCAGCGACGGGGATACTCGTAGGGGCGTGCTGCACACACCCTCTCTGGGGCAAAGTAGATGGTAGGGGCGATGCACGCATCGCCCGTACGGGGCCAGCCACAGCGGAGCGGACGCGCAAAGGAGCAGAAGGACATGGCGGAGACAGTGGAGAAGACCACGACCACGCCGGCGGGCGCTACGGCCGCGAACGGCGGACCCGCCATCGGCCCGCTCGCCCCGCGCGAGGACTTCCCAATTCTCGCCCGTACGATCAACGAGCATCCGCTGATCTACCTCGATAGCGCCGCCTCGGCCCAGAAGCCGCGCCAGGTGCTCGAAGCCATGGACGTGTTCGCGCGCACGTCGTACGCCAACATCCACCGCGGGGCCTACACGCTCAGCGAGGAGGCGACGGCGGCCTACGAGGGCGCGCGCAAGAAGGTCGCGCGCTTCATCAACGCGCGCAGCGTGCGCGAAGTGATCTGGACGCGCAACACCACCGAGAGCATCAATCTCGTCGCGCGCACGTGGGCTGAGGCGAATCTCAAGCCCGGCGACGTGATCCTCACGACGCTGCTGGAGCACCACAGCAACATCGTGCCCTGGCAGCTCGCCGCCGCACGGACCGGCGCGCGCGTCGAATACGTGCCGATCACCGACGAGGGCGAGCTCGATCAAGCCGCGTTTGATCGGCTGCTTGAGCAGGCACGGCCGAAGCTGGTAGCCGTCACGCAGATGTCGAATGTGCTGGGCACGCAGCCGCCGGTGGGCGAGCTGATCGCCAGGGCCCACGCGGCGGGCGCGCTGGCGCTGGTGGATGCCGCGCAGAGCGTGCCGCACATGGCGGTGGACGTGCGCGCGCTGGAGTGCGACTTCCTGGCCTTCAGCGGGCATAAGATGCTGGGGCCGTCGGGGATCGGCGTGCTATGGGGCCGGCGCGAGCTGCTGGAGGCGATGCCGCCGTTCATGGGCGGCGGCGACATGATCCGCGAGGTGAAGCTGGAAGGCTCGACCTGGAACGATCTGCCGTGGAAGTTCGAGGCCGGCACGCCGGCGATTATTGAGGCAGTGGGGCTGGGCGCGGCGGTGGATTACCTGAGCGGGCTGGGCATGGAACGGGTGCGCGCGCACGAGCATGCGCTGCTCACCTATGCCTTGGAGCGACTGACGGCGATTCCGGGGCTGCGCATCTACGGGCCGCCGGCCGAGCGGCGCGGTGGGGTCGTCTCGTTCACGCTGGGCGATATCCACGCGCACGATCTGGCGACGCTGCTGGACCGCGAGGGCATCGCCATCCGCGCCGGACACCACTGCGCGCAGCCGCTGATGGAGCGCTACGGGCTGCCCGCGACGGCCCGCGCGAGCTTCTACGTCTACTCGACCTCCTCCGAGGTGGACGCGCTGGCCGCGGCGCTCGAGCGCGCCAAGGACGTCTTCGCGTTCTAGTCGTCCCTCTCCTCGTACAGCACGCGCAGGCACAGGAAGACCTCCGGCCGTGTCAGCAGGTCGGTGTTGTCGGTGAGCTGGTCCACCGCGCCGATGCGCCCCGCCGTGGCGGCGATCGCGCGCACCTCCTCATCCTCGATGCGCTGGGCGCAGGCCTCGGCGAAGCGCCCGGCATTCAGCACGCGGAATGGCCGGTCGTGGAAGTGCGTGGGCGCGGTGGAGAGCGGCTCCGTGATGCCGAGCGCGTTGTGGCGATCCCCGACGATGGTGTACGCCTCGACCAGCGCCTCCTCACGCGCGGGCCAATCTGAAGCGGCGAGCGCGCGCTGAAGCGCCGGGCCAAGCGTCGCGGCGACTGGCAGGCGCGCAAAGGCGGTGCCCAGCCACTTGGCATACGGCGCGTACCGCTGCTCGTGGAGGAAGCTGAGCTTGATGAGGTCGCGCGCAAGCGACGCGACGATCAGCCGCGAGCCGAGGTCGTCGCCGGCCTCGGCGGTGCGCCCGACGAACGGCTCGATCTGCGCGACGCGCATCCACTGCGCCGCCATCAAGTAGAGCCAGACATCGCGCGGATAGTAGGCCAGCCGCTCGCGTAGCATCGTGACCGTGCCCAGGCCATCATGAAAGACCGCACCAGCCGTCACCTGCAACAGCTTCTGCTCCGGCAGCACCAGCCAATCGCGCCGCCGCAGCGGCTCGTCCGGCGCGATGCCCAGCTCCATGCGCGTGAAGGCGGCCAGCGTCCACAGGTCCACATGATGCGTGACGCGACCCGCCTCGCCCGGCACCAGCAGCCGCACGCCCTGGGCATCCTTGGGGCCGAAGCTGGTGGAGTAGCCGTGAAACGTGGCCGGCAGCCGCTCGCTCAGCGTGTGCTCGATCTCCTCACCCAGCCTGGGATCGGTGTCGTCAGGCAGAAAGAGCAGCAGCCGCGGCCCCCACTCGTGATCGCGCGAGCGCGGCGTGTCATAGCCCAGCACATCGGAGCCGTAGCCGATCAGCGCGGCGGCGTAGTCCAAGGCCGGGAAGCGCTGGGCCAGAATCGGCCGCACCGCCTCCTCATAGTACGCGCGGCTCAGCGCAAGGCCAGGGATGAACGCAGGCTCCGATTCGGCTATAGACGAAGGCTCCTGGTGGTTAGATTGCGGCTACGCCATCGGCTTGCGGTAGCGGGCGAAGCGTTTGAGCGTGCGGAAGCCGGCGCTCTCGTAGAGCGCCGGCGCGCCGAAGCGGTTGTCGGCGCGGCAGTGTAGGCGGATCGGCGTTGCGCCGCGCTCCTGCACGGCATAGATGCCACGCAGCAGCAACGCCCGCGCCAGGCCCTTCCCCCGCCAGCGCTGACCGACGCTAACCTCGGCGATCTCGCCCCGTCCGCGCGCGATCTCGGGCAGCACCTGCCCAACGATCGCCTCACCCTCCCAGGCCACCTGCCAGAGCGAGGGATCGAAGGAGGGCTGCGCCAGCCAGCGGCGATACTGTTCCTCGTCGGGCACGATATTCTGCGGCGACTCCGCGTACGCGGCCTGAACGGAGTCCCAGATCGCGCGATAGTGCTCTGGCGCGGCGGGCCGCAGCGTGATGCCCGGCGGCAGCGGCAGGTCGGCGGTCGAAGCAGCGCTGGCGTACTCCATCTCGAGCAACTCGAAGGTGGCGCGATAGCCGTGGTCCAGCAGCAGACGTGTGGCATCCGCCTCGGTGCTGGAGGCATTGGCGCCGAACATGGCCGAGCCGGTGGCGGTGCTCTGAGCGTGGCGCTGGCGGGCACGGCGCTCGGCCCATTCTAGCAGTGCGCTGCCAATGCCACTGCCGCGGAAGGCCGGCAGGAGCGCGGCCAGTAAGAGGTAGAGCCGCAGGCCGTCGCGCTCGATCCACCAGGTGACGTACGAGTAGCCGATGACGTGGCCGTACGCCTCGACGATCAGCACGTCCCGCGACGGGTCGAATCTGGCCGAGGGAGCGAACTCCTCACCGAATTCGGCGGCGGTGGGAATCCACTCCAGGGTCGAGCGCGGATCAATGCCGTCGGCGTCGCGGCTGCCCTCATGCACGGCGACCAATAGCGGATAGTCGTCCGTGCCGTGCAGCCGCCGGAACGTCACGCCAGGGATGGCGGGCAGAGGTGCGTGCAGGTTTGTGTCATCGTCGCCAGCCATGTGTGTGCCTCCCTTGTCGCCTCTGCCCTGTGCCCCGAGGCGCCGCCCCATGTTCGCAGTTTGCAGTATGCGCCGCCAGATGCGCAGACGCGTGCAGATTTCTGCGTGAGAGATGTGGGAAGAAGAATACCGGTGGGGCGGTCACCAGTTAGACGGTGGCGGGGAGCGGGGCCTGCTCGGCCAGCCAGGCGAAGATGGTGTCGGCGGCGGCGTTGACGGCGGCCATGCGCGCATGCTCGCCGCCGGTGTCGGGATGGTGCCGGCGGGCAAGGCGTCGCCGAGCGGCCCTGACTTCGTCAACGGAGGCGCCGGGCGCGAGATCGAGCGCGCGATAGGCGGCGGCCACTGCGGGCGGCAGCACACCTGGGCCAGCGGAAGCGGAGCTGGAATTGGGCACGAAGCGGTGCGGGCGCCGCTGCTCCCAGCGCTCCCAGCGTGCGTGGCGGCGTAAGAGGTCGTCAAGCGTCTCGGTGCGCGCATGCCAGCGGTCCAGCGCCTCGGCGACCACTGGCAGCCGGCGCCCGAGCAGGCGGATCGCCTCGTCGGAGATCCACCACGCGGCCTCCTCCACCACCCACGCGCGCTGCCAGTGATCTAGTCCCAGCACAACGCGCCGGGCGGCACGGATCGCGGCGGGATCACCGCCGAAGGCGACCAGATAGCCGTCGGGGAGCTGCTCGAAGTACGTGACGACGGGATCGAATCCGCCCATCCGCGCTCCTTGGGTGACTGCAGACATAGACCACCAGCGCCAGGCATGCCGCACGGCACGGAAAGAGTATGCCCGATTCGCGCGCGAAAAACACTGGACCATGGAGCGATGTGCCAGACCGTGCCAATGGTGTATACTGTGAAGGTGTCAATGAGCCGGGCCGGCGCCCTCTTGAGGGGCTGCCGCCCGGCTTCTTGCTTGCCTGCTGGTGAGCGCCGTGCCCCCCGCGCTCCGTTCCCCCCCGACAGCGCGCTGGGCAGAAAGCGCACTCGCGTGCGCATCGCATTGCACCCTGATTCCTCTCGCCTGCACCACGCCGCGTTGCCGTGTGCCTGGCATTCGGTTACACTGGCGCCGAGATGAGCGATTGGAGCCGGCGAGGAGAGGTGCACATGGGCACGGCGTCTATGGCGGGTGAGCCAGGAGCGGAGTATATCGCGACGATTCGCGATGCGCACAGCGACCCCCGGCGGCTGGAGGCGCTCTATCAGTCGGCGTTGGGCGCGCGGGCGGCGGCACAATTCGCGTCGGCACTGGGCGCGCTCTACCAGGAGTTTCCGAACAATCTGCTCTATGCCGCGTGGCACTACCGCCTGCAGGGAGCCGCAGCGACGACCGCGGCGGGAACGGCGGGTGCGGCGACGGTCCACGCCGTGCGCGCGGGCGGGACAAACTGGCGGCTGGCGATCCCGCTGAGCGTGGGGCTAGCGCTGGTGTTCTGGGTGCTCTCCGACACAACCCTGCAATTCGTGCGCGGTGTCCCGTATCTGGCAGTGCTCTGGGCGCCGCTCGCCGCACTCTTCGTGATCGCCTTTCTGGCGCTGGCATCGCGGCGAGGCTATGTGCAAGCGGCGGTAGGCGTCGTGGGGATCGCCGCGCTGACCGCCTACATCATGGTCGAGACACCGCGCAGCGATCCACTCGGCACGCAGAGCTACCTGGCGCTGATGCTGCTGCATTTGCCGTTGCTGGCGGGCGGCGCGGCGGGCGTCGCGCTACTGGGCTGGGGCTCCTCGTCGGCGGACCGCTTTGGCTTCCTGACCAAAGCCATCGAGGCGCTGGGAACGGCCGGCGTCGCGGTGATCGCGGGCGGCATCTTCGTCGGGCTGACCTACGCCATCTTCAGCGCGCAGGACATCGAGATTCCGGACGTATTTGTGCGGCTGCTGCTGATCGGCGGCGCGGGGCTGATCGCGGTGCTGGCGGTGGCCGCGGTCTACGATCCGGCACTGCCGCCGCGCGCGCAGGAGTTCCGGCGCGGCTTCGGGCGCATCGCGGGGGTCATCATGCGGGCGCTGCTGCCGCTGACCGTGCTGGTGCTAGCGATCTTCATCGCCATCATCCCGTTCACCTTCGGGCGACCCTATAGCGACCGCGGCGAGCTGATTATCTACAACGTGCTGCTGTTTGCTGTGCTGGGGCTGCTGGTGGGGGTGACGCCAGTGAGCCAGGACGACGTGCCCGCGCGCTGGCAGGGCTGGCTGCGGGCGGGCATCGTGCTGCTGGCGGCGATGGTGACGTTGGTCAGCCTCTACGCGCTCTCAGCCATCGTCTTTCGCACGGTGGCGAGCGGCGCGCTGACGATGAACCGCTTCGTGGTGATCGGCTGGAACGTCGTCAACATTGCGATTCTGGTGCTGGTGCTGGTGCGGCAGATCGGCGCGGGGCGCGCGGGAGATGGGGACTGGATCGCCCGGCTGCACGGCGTCTTCAAGTTGGGCACAGCGCTGTACCTGGCGTGGGCATTGCTGCTGGCGCTGGCGCTGCCCTGGCTGTTCTGAGCGGGTCGTCACGCTCTGCCCTCACCCCCAGCCCTCGTCCCCAGGAGGAGGATCTGCTTCCCCGCGTGAGGAAAGGGGATGCTTCAGCTCGTGGCAGCCCAGTGACCTGCGGCATATACTCTATCTGAGCGGATTCCGCGCGCATAGTCATGCTTTCGGAGGGACTGCCACATGGCAATGGACGATATCTACCGCCAGTACATCCTCGATCACTACCGCGAGCCGCACAACCACGGCGCGCTGGAGCCCGCCGACATCCACGCCGCCGATACGAATCCGCTCTGCGGCGACCGCATTGAGCTGTTCTTGAACGTGGCGGATGGACACGTGACGGAGGTGCGCTTCCAAGGGCGCGGCTGCGCGATCAGCCAGGCCTCGGCCTCGATGCTGACGGAGAAGATCGAAGGGGCGACGCTGGACGAGCTGCGCGCGCTGAAGCCGGCGGACATCCTGGAGATGCTGGGAGTGGAGATCGGGCCGGCGCGGCAGCGCTGCGCGCTGCTCTCGCTGCGCGTGCTGCACCAGGGTATCCAGGGGCCATACACCGGCCGGCTCGAAGACGAGGATGAAGACGAGGGGGATGGGTCCGGCTTAGCGATGGGACTGGCCGAGCGCGACCGCAGAGGGCTGTAGCCCTGGCGCTGGCGGATAGGTCCCGCCCGAGCAGCAGTCATGCTCGTCAACTGCTACCCACCCGAAGATGTCGTTGCGCGGGTGCGAGAGTTCGCCGGCCAGACGGGTCCAGTCCTCGTCCAGTTGAACCGCCTGCTCGACGAGAAGTGGCGCAAGGTCTACAAGGCGGGCACGCCGCACAGGCTCTTCACAGCCGGCGACCTGCGTGCGGCGTGACATGGGGCGGCTCCGCCTGGGCGTCATCTTCTGCCGCTTTGACAAACTCGGCAATCTGCAAGCGCATGGCGTCCAATTGGGCCAGCAGCGCGTCCAGGTCGCGGTAGAGGTCGCTCAGCTGCTCTGACCCTGGGCCGAGCAGCCCGGGGATGTTCGTGAATTCCAGAGCCGCGCTAAGGTCCACAGTCGCTTTCAGCAGATGGGAGATTGCTCTCGCCACGTGTTGTGGTGCGCTGTTTGAGAGGGCGTTTGCGGTCTTGCTGCTTGTGGTGAGTATGGCATGCCTCCTCTGCCGACCACTGTCGGCTTCCGTCAGTTGCCGGGGAGAGCGCAGACGTTCCCTGTTCCCTCCATCACGAGGAGGAGAGCGTTGCACTCCTCCTCTCTTTTCAGGCGATGCGGGTCCGAACGTTCATCAGCCCGTGGATCATGACGACATTTTGTCGTGCGGCCGCTTCTTCACGCAGCCGCTGGAGGAGTGTCTCCGCCTGTATCTCTTCCTCGGTGGCAATCCCGAAGGTGAGAATGAGCGGCAGCAGGGCCTTGGTGATATCGACAAGCTGCTCATAGCCGGACCAGTCCGGCCCACCGCCGACGGTGGTGATCAACTCCATCTCCGGCGTGGGCAACCCCGCCTCCAGAAATAGAGGGAACAGGTTCAGACCCTGGGTATCGAGTCCGGCCCGCCGAAAGACCTGCGTGAGCCTTTCCCCCACTTGCTCAAAGAGGGGAGCAGGAAGCAAGCTGGTCCCCGCTAGCGCGAGGTCGAGCTCTTGAAACGCGAGCACGCCGCCCGGACGAAGTTGCTGCCGCAGCCGACGCAACACCGCCACCCGGTCTTTCATGTACATCAATACCAAGCGGCCCACGACGGCATCGAATTGGTCATCCAGCGACAGATGCCCGATATCGCCTTGGAGGAACGACACATTGGCAAATCCGGCAGCCTGCGCCCGCTGGCGGGCCAAGGCGATCATGGCTGGATCCATGTCAACCCCGACGACTGTTCCCCGCGGACCGACCCGTTCGGCGAGCATGAAAGCGACGTCACCGATGCCGGTGCCAACATCCAGCACCTTCATCCCACTGGTAATGCCGGCGGACTCCAGGAAGGCGCTGGTGAAGCGGTGGAAGAATTCAGACTGGCGTTTCAGCCGTCTGACTTCGTCGGTGGCCTGCGCAAACAGATAGTCGGAAGGCGATGGAGTATCCTGGCTCATCCGGTTCTCTCCCCCTGTACGTCTGGCACGCTTGGCAGCCTCCATGACGCTAACCTACCCACATCATCGACCACCTGCACGTCGCCGCCAGCAGTCGTGACGTTGTGCGGGTGCTGTGCGGGCGCTGAAGGGGTGCAGATGACGCAGTCGAAGTGTGCCCGAATGGTGGGCAAATGCCTATGCGCAACGTGTACAGCCCTATGCGCATCCATATGCGCATGCATGCGCGCCAGTGCCGCAGTGCCACAGCATTCCAGCGCCGCACTGTCGCGGGGGGGCGAGACGGCGTGCCGGGCGGCGGCCGACGCCCGACGGTACGCCGGGATCATACATGTGCTATGATCTCCGACAACGAAACAACGATTGAACACGGCATGGAGTCAGCGGCATCTGACGCACCGGGTCGGAGTGGTGGCCCGTGAGGGCAGGCACCCCATGCAGACGGACCCCTCTCGCACCCCTTACCTGTCTCCGTCCACCCCGACTTCCTTCGGGGGGTTGCTGCGAGCCCACCGCCGCGCCGCCGGGCTCACTCAGGCAGAGCTAGCGGAGCGCGCTGGGCTCTCGTGGCGGGGCGTCATTGGCTTGGAGCGTGGCGAGCGCCGGTCCCCACACCTTGACACCGTCGCGCGGCTGGCGGCCGCGTTGGGGCTCACTGACGCACAACACGCTGCGCTGCTCGCCGCCGCCCGCTCTGCTCGCTCCGCCGGGGCGACGCCTGCTCCCCCGCCTGAGCCCGCGCTCGCGGCAACAGCCGGCGCTGTAGGCTCCGCGCACACGGTCGGGGCAGATACGCGCGCTTCCCCGTCTACGCCGCATCACCTCCCCCTCCCGCCCACGCCGCTGCTGGGTCGCGAGCGTGACGTAGCGGAGATCTGTTCTCTTCTGCGGCAGAGGGCAGTACGGCTGGTGACGCTGACCGGACCAGCCGGCGTGGGCAAGACGCGCCTGGGGTTGGAGGTGGGCGCTGCGCTCGCCGACGCCTTCGGCGATGGCGTCTGGTTCATCCCGCTCGCTCCAGTGGCTGACCCCGCGCTGGTGGTGCCAACCATTGCCCACGCAGTAGGCCTCCATGACGCGGGGCGCCAGTCCGTTCGGGAGGCGCTGCGCGAGTGGCTACGGTCACGGCGACTGCTCGTGTTGCTGGACAACTGCGAGCAGGTGCTCGCGGCCGCGCACGACATCGCCGAGATGCTCGCCGACGCCCCAGGCCTGCACATCCTCGCAACCAGCCGGGCACCGCTGCGCATGCGGGGCGAGCGAGAGTATGCGGTCTCGCCACTGCCGTTACCGCCACCTCTCTCACGGCTCTTGCCAGCTGACTCCGCGTACACCGCCCGTGGACAAGCGTACCAAGCCGAGCGATGGCTGCTGGAAGCGCCGGCAGTAGCCCTCTTCGTCGCGCGGGCCCGCGCGATCCATCCCACGTTTGCGCTCACCGTCCAAACTGTGGAAGCGATAGCCGGCATCTGCGCGCGACTGGATGGGTTACCGCTGGCCATCGAGCTAGCGGCGGCTCGTGTCCGCCTCCTGTCGCCCGTCCAACTGCTGGCACGTCTGGGGCCGCGTCTGCCGCTGTTGGTTGGCGGGGCGCGCGACCTGGAGGCACGGCAGCAGACCATGCGGGCGGCCATCAGTTGGAGCGAGGCCTTGCTCGCTCCCGCGGAGCGGCGGCTCTTTCGACGGCTCGCCGTCTTCGTGGGAGGGTTCACAGTGGAGGCCGTTGAGGCGGTCTGTGCCGCGCCTGCGGAGGTCGAGCCACTGGGGGTAGATGTTCTAGCGGGGCTGGAGGCGCTGGTGACTCAGAGCCTCGTGCAACAACAGCCCCAGCAGTGGAGGGTGGATGGGGAGGCGGGCGCAGGCGCAGGCGCAGGAGGAGAGAACCACGAGACGCGCTTCCGGCTGCTCTACATCATCCGTGAATACGCCCTGGAGCAGCTGGAGGACGAGGACGAGGGCGAGGAGAGCAGTACCGAGGCAGAGGCGCTCCGTCGGGCGCACGCCACGTCCTTCTTGAGGCTGGTGGAGGGGCGAGAGCTGGCCGTATATGGACCGGATGCGGTCGCCTGGATGAACCGGCTGGAGCAGGAGCACGACAACTTCCGGGCCGTGCTGAGCTGGGCTCGCGAGCGGGGAGAGATGGAGTTGGGGCTGCGGCTGGCCGCGGCATTGGTTCCTTTCTGGGACATGAAGGGCTACCTCAGAGAAGGGCGTGGCTGGCTGGACAGCCTGCTCGCCTGGCCGTCGGCTGTTGGCGAGCCGCGCTCCAACATAGACGGCAGCACCATAGCGGCATCGCCGATGACCCGCGCGAAGGCGCTGCTCGGAGTGGGCATGTTTGCCCGCCGGGCGGGCGAGTATGAGCAGGCGCGCAAAGCCTTGGACGCGAGCCTAGCGCTGGCGACTGGTCAGCGGCCGGGATGGGTCGCCGCGCTAGTGCTCGGCCAGCTCGGCCATCTAGCGCGGCGACAAGGTAACCTGGAGCAGGCGGCAGCCTTTATCAACGAGGGTTTGGCGCTGCTCCAGGCGTCTGATGAGCCTGTTGCTGGTCTCTTCCTCAGCGATTTGGGACACATCGCGCAGATGCGCGGCGATCTGGAACAGGCAGTGATATACCTCGAAGAAAGCCTCACACTGGCGCGGCGCGTGGGCGCCGACTTCTGGGTGGGTTTCCCGCTTTCTGGGCTGGCCCAGGTGGCCCTCCTGCGCGGCAATCTGGACCAGTCGGCGGCGTACTTTGAAGAGAGCCTGGCGATCTGTCGGCGAGTTGGTAGTGACTTCTGGGAAGGTTTCCAGCTCTTCGGATTGAGCTACATCGCACGGCTGCAAGGGGACCTGGCTGGCGCGACACGGCTGGCGCACGAACAGCTCATCACATGGCAAGGGCTCGGTGTGCCCCCATACCTCGCCAGGTGTCTGGAGAGCATCGGCCTCATTGCCGCAGCAGCTAAGCGGGGAACACGGGCAGCACGACTGCTGGGAGCTGCCGCCGCGCTGCGCGCGACGGTCGGAGAGTTACAGGCGCCACATTGGCGGGCGGAGATAGAGCGGGAAATAGCCTGTGCACAGGAGGCGCTTGGCGAGTCGCAGTGGTCAGCGGCGTTTGCCGCAGGCCGCTCGCTCTCGCTAGAGGAAGCCGTGGCCGAGGCATTGGATGAGGAGGCGTAAGATTATCACCTTGCCATATCGTGTGCGCCTCGTCCGCTTGGCGTAGGTTGCGATGGAAAGCCTTCACGTACAGCTTCTGGGATAGCTTCCCGAACCGCCGCGTAAGGACGTGAGCGCGCCGCCGCTGCGGAGATTACTGGCCCAGGCGGGAATCACAGTTGACCATCAGGAGCGCCTGTAGCTGTGCATGAGGTTGCCCGGTGCGTAACCTGCTGTCGAATAAGTACAATAAATCATTGACTTTTGTAGGTTTCTCAGGTATACCTTGCGGCAGAGTCCTGGCGAC
>DASUBU010000106.1:0-31502 GCA_035763125.1 Ktedonobacterales bacterium | reverse complement strand
CGTATCCTTGCCGCCGAGCAAACCCTCATGGGCGGGCGCTTCCAGCCGGAGATCGCCGTCGCCGTCGAGGGCGGGCGCATCACGCGCGTCGCGCCGCTGGCGGCGCTGGCGCCGGAGGAGCAGGCGCGCATCGAGCGCTTCCCACGGCGGCTGCTGGTCCCCGGCACGCTCAACGCCCACAACCACTCATTCCAGTCCATGCTGCGCGGCATCGCCGACGACTGCGACTTCTTCACCTGGCGTGACCGCGCGCTCTACGGCTACACCCCGCGCATGAGCGAAGAGGCGGTCTACCATGGCGCGCGCTTCGCCTTCGCCGAGATGATCCGCCACGGCGTCACCACCGTCTGCGACTTCTTCTACATTCACCGCGGCGGCAACGACAACGATCACGCCGTGATCCGCGCCGCGCGCGACCTCGGCATGCGCATCGTCCTCGCCCGCACGATGTACGACTGGGAGGGCGCGCCGACAGAATATCAAGAGAGCATCCCCGACGCCGTCGCTCGCACACACGAGCTGTGGCAGGCCTATCGCGGCCGCGACGATGTGCACGTCTGCCCCGCGCCGCACTCGCCGCACGCCGCCAGCCCGGCGATGATCCAGGCTGGCTCGGCGCTCGCGGCGGAGCTGGACACGCGCTTCCACATCCACGTGGCCGAAGGGCGTTACGAGCGCGACACCATCCGCGAGAAGTACGGCAAGACGCCGATGCGCTGGCTGGAGTCGCTGGGCCTGGCGATGGAGCGCATGACCGCCATCCACTGCGTCTGGCTGGAGGACGACGACATCCGCCTGATGGGCGAGCGCGACGTGCGGCTGGTCTACAATCCTGCGAGCAACATGTTCCTGGGCGACGGCGTGACGCGCATCGTGGATATGCTGGACGCAGGCGTCAAGATCGGCCTGGGCAGCGACGGCGGCTGCTCCAACAACCGCGTCAGCGTCTTCGACGAGATGCGCATGTGCGCGCTGCTGCAGAAGGTCACGCATCTCAGCTCCGAGGTCGTTCCGGCCGAGACCGCCTTCGCCATGGGCACGGCCGGCAGCGCCGACACGCTAGGCTTGCCCGCCGGCCGCATCGCGCCAGGGCACTACGCCGACTTCGTGCTGCTCGACATGGACGATCCCTCGCTGCAGCCGGCGTTCAGCTACGAGAAGAACGTCGTCTACAGCATGACACCGCACGCCATTCGCGAGGTGATCGTCGGCGGTGAGCCGGTCCTGCGGGATGACGAGCTGCTGCGCGTAGGATGGGATGAGGTTCTGGGCGGCCTGCGCGATATTACGAAAGACTGGCCTGTGCCGCGGAGCTAACGGCCAGCTCGTGCGCGCGCGTCCGTGCGAGATAGGTGCGCGCGAAGTCGTAGCCTTGCTCTATCCATTGCGGCGCCTTCTCGAACTCCAGCGCGCCGCCACCAGCATCGGCGCTCACGTGCAGCACATGCGTCTCCACGCCGCGCGGCACCCGCAGCAGAGCGCGATCGAGCTGATAGCGGCTGATGACCTGCGTCGTGCGCTCCAGCACCGCCGAGACCGCCAGCACGCCCATAGTCCTGCGGCGCACGCTATCCTGCGGCTGTACCTCGCTCCATAGCGCGGACCCCGCGTCGTGCCCATCATAGCCGACGTCGAGCACAAAGACGCGCCGCGCCCCCAGCGAAAGCGCCGTCTCGATGCTTGCGTTATCAAGCGCGCCGCCATCCACATAGGCCGCATCCCCAATGCGCACCGGCGGGAAGATGCCCGGAATGGCCGAGGAGGCCAGCACCGCTGGCGCGACGTGTCCACTGCCAAAAACCACCCGCTTGCCGTGCGTGATGTCGGCGGCGATCACGCGTAGCGGCACCGCCAGCTCCTCGAAAGTGGACGCGCCTACCAGCTTGCCGAGCAGTTGCTGCATGCCAGTGTCGCTGTAGAGGGAGGGCTGGCCGGCTGCCAGCCGGCGCACAGCGGTGAGCGCGCGCATCGCCGCGAGCGCTTGAGCCGGGGAGCCCGCGCGCGGCTCCATCCCCAGCAGCACACGTATTGGATGCGCCGACCGCCAGGCCCGCTCCATCGTCTCGACACCACACAGCGTCGGGTCACTCGCCAGCACAGCGCCGTTCCATGCGCCAATCGAGGTGCCCACCACCACATCGGGTCGCTCGCCGGCCTCCAGTAGCGCGCGCAGCGCGCCTACCTGAAGCGCTCCACGTGCGCCGCCGCCCGAGAGCACAAACGCCGTGTATCCGCGCCAGCGCGGCCGGTGAACCCCCTCCGCTCCCCGCAGCGGCCCTTGCGGACTGTGCGGCTCGTACCCGTTTCCCTGCCCATCCTCGCCATCGCCGGCACCTGCCTGCCGTGAGACCGCCGCCTCTGGCGGTCGCGCGTTGCTCTTGGCCATTGTGGCGCCTCCCATCCATCCGAACGGCCGCACCGCACCGCGCCTCGTCGCCTGCCGCCCGGCCCTTCCGTTGATAGCATAGCACCGCCCCGCCGAGGCTGCTCGGTCCATGCGCTAGCCAATCTGCCAGAAAACCTGTACAATGGCCGATAAGGCCATCCAGCTAAACGGAGTGGAGGCGCATGGACGACGAGACCAGGCAGGATGTTGACGAGCTCTCCGGCGAGTATGCCGCGCTGCACGATCCGCGGCAGGTGATGCCGGAGGTCGTCGCCGTCGTTGACGAGCTGCACAGAGCCATCACGCAGCTGGGCAACGCAGTCGCCGCCGCCGGCCTTGCCGCGCGCGACTGGCGCTCACCTGATGCTCAGCTCCACTCACTCTCCGACCAGCTTCCTGGCGTCACCTTCGACGATCTCATTACCCGCGCCGCTGAGTTCGCCGCCGGCACCGGCCCCTTCTGGCTGCACGGTGGGCCAGAGGAGATTGAGCAATTCATCGTCGAGGTTGAGCTGCTCAACGACGCCTTCCGCCCGTTGCGCGTGATCGCTCAGCGCCAGCGCGTCGTCCCTGCCAGCGAGCGCGGCGAGCAGCCATTCCTGCGCGCGCTGGGCGACGGGCGCGTTGGCTCGAACCTCGACCGCATCACGCGCTGTCTGAACGACCTCGAAGCGCTGGCACCGTTCATGGCGCCGCTCGCGCCGGACGAATGGCAGGCATCCGCGCCTGGTGATCTCGGTCCCGATCTCGACCCAGATGCCAGTCCCGACCAGTTCACGCAGCCGCTGCCCCCTGATCTGAGGCCAGCAGGTCCTGCGCCGGCTAACATTCTCGCTCCCGCCTTTGTGCCGGCACCCTCGCTCCCATTCGCTGCGACCGTGCCAGCTCCGCCGCCTGGGCACAGGGGCATCGTGACTGGCGACGCTCCGTCGCTGCCCTCCGCCGTCGGTGTGGCCTCCGGCCGCGCACTGGCGTCGCTGCGACTCATCCCTGGGCGCGTCGTGCAGCCCGCGCTTGCCGCCGCTCGTGCCCAGTGGGGCCGTGTCCAGTCCAGCCGTTTCACGCTCGGCCGCCTCAGCTTTGGTGGTAGCGGAGCGCGGCGTGCGCTGGTCGTCGTCGCCGCGATTGTACTGCTCGCCGGCGGCACAGGCGTGCTCGCGCTCGCTGTCCATTCCGCGGCGCCCGCTTCCACCGCATCGCTGGTCGTCTCGCCCACCAGGCTCACCCTCGCCTGCACGGGCAAGTCGGCCTCCACCAGGCTCACCCTGCGCTGGGCCGGCTCCAAGGCGACGACCTGGAATGTGAAAGCTCCAGCCGGCCTCTCCATCGCGCCTGCCAAGGGCACCCTCAAGGCGGGCGCCAGCGCCACCGTCGCCATCAAAGTGACCGCGCGCAAGGCCGCCCACGGCACGCTGACGTTCGCCGTCGACGACGCACAGGCGGCGGTGCCCTACACCGTCAACTGCGGTTGACGGCGGCGCATCATGCCATGCTGATGCCGCCGTCAACCGCCAGCGTCTGCCCAGTGATGTAGCCCGCCTCCGGCGAGCAGAAGAACGCGATGGCCGCGGCTACTTCCTCTGGCGTCCCATAGCGCTTGAGCGGCGTGATTTGCATATAGTAGTCCTTGAATTCCTGCGAGACCGTCGCGGTTAGCTCTGTCGGGACGTAGCCAGGCGCCACGGCGTTCGCTGTGATGTTGCGGCTGGCGTATTCGCGCGCGGTGGATTTGGTCAGCGCGATCAACCCGGCCTTCGACGCCGCATAATTCGCCTGGCCCACCTGCCCCATGATCCCCGAGATCGAGGTCACGTTTATGATCCGCCCCCAGCGCGCCCGCGTCATCCCTCGCAACGCCGCGCGCGTGCAGAGGAAGGCCGAGACGAGGTTGGCCTTCAGCAATCCCTCGAAGTCTTCCAGCTTCATCTGCAAGATCAGCCGGTCGTTGGTCGTCCCCGCGTTGTTGACCAGCACGGTGACCGGGCCGAGCTGCGCCTCAATCTCCTTGAAGATGCGCGCGACATCCTCCTCCGCGCTCACGTCGCCCTGTGTCACCAGCGCCCGGCCACCGTATGCCTCGATCTGCGTGCGCGTTTCGTGCGCGCCAGCCTCGTCGCTGCGGAAGTTCACTGCCACCGCCGCGCCCATCCGCGCCAGCCGCTGGGCCGTCGCCCGGCCGATGCCCCGACTGCTGCCCGTCACCAGCGCCACGCGCCCAGCTAGCGATTGTCCTTCTCCTTGGCCGCTGCTGGTCTCGCTCGCTGGCCGCTGCTGTTCATCCGCCATGGGGCCCTCCTCCGATTCGCCGCGTCTTGCGTTGCGCGGCCGTTGCCGCGCGCATTTTCGTGATGAACCCGCAGCGGCGCTCAGCAATAAATGTAGATGACGCCGGCCTGCTCAGTCCAGCCGCAATGTCTTGAGGAAGCGAGTAACGCCTGGGGCCAGGTCAGGCCGCTGCAACGCGAAGGCCAGTGACGTGGTGAGATAGCCGACCGGATCGCCAGTATCATAGCGCACACCCTCGAATTCGTGGGCATAGATCGGCTCGCGCCCCAGCAATGCGCAGAGTCCATCGGTGAGCTGAATCTCGCCTCCCGCTCCAGGCTCCGTCTGCTCCAGCGCGGTGAAGATGTCTGGCGTCAGCACGTAGCGCCCCATGACGGCAAGATTCGACGGCGCAGCCGCTGGCTCCGGCTTTTCGACCAGGTTCCGCACCCGGTAGGTCCGTGCGTCTACCTGGGCGCCGGGCATCACGTCAATCACGCCATAGAGCCTGGTCTGCTCCGGCGGCACCCGCATCGCCGCCACCACACAGCCGCCGCGGCGCTCGTGCACTTTCATCAGCTGCTTCAGGCACGGGTCGCCGCCCGCGTTGACCACCAGGTCGTCGCCCAGCAGCACGCCGAACGGCTCGTCACCTACCAAGTCTTTCGCCATCAGGATTGCGTGACCCAGCCCGCGCGCTTGTGGCTGCCGTGTAAACGAGATCTGCACCATGGACTCGATCCGCTCGATCATCTCCAGCCTGGCACGGTCGCCCTTCTTCTCCAACGCCGCGCGCAGCGCCGGCGACTCGTCGAAGTAATCCTCGATCGCGCGCTTGGTACGGCTGGTCACGATGACCACATGCTCGATGCCAGACGCCACCGCCTCTTCGATGATGTATTGGATCGTTGGCTGGTCGGCGAGCGGCAGCATCTCCTTCGGTACCGCCTTGGTCGCCGGCAGCAGACGGGTACCGAGGCCAGCCGCGGGGATCACCGCCTTGCGAATCTTCATGATAAACATCCTCCGCGTGTCTGGGCGCACTGCCAGGCTGCATCAAGCGCTCGACGCCGCGCCAATTCGTCGCACAACCCGCGCCAGGGCGCATCCTACTGTACCGGCGTTCTATCGCGCCTGTCAAGCGGCCTCTCCTGCCGCAACTCGGCATTCTCTCTCTGGCGGTGCGCCTGTCGCACGCGACACAATGTAGGAGCGCCCTCCGCCCCTTACTTCCGCCGGCTCGCGCCGGCTCGCGCGGGGCACGGGTGTGGCATGAGAGATGCAACCTGGCCCGGCGTAGACTGGGCGCCGGTGTGAGGAAAGGAAGCAGGCATGAGACCAATCAGCGATCTGCGACGACGAGCCGAGGGCCGTGGCGAGTGGCTGCGACTGGGTCTACTCTCGGCCAGCGTTGTGGCGCCCTTGATCGCGCGCTGGAATGATCTGCGTGCTGCCGAGCGTGCCGCCAGCATGCGCGACGAGATCGAGTCACGTGTCAAAGCGCTGGGCGAGCTTACGCCGTGGGCGAAGCAAGATGGCCGCCAGCGACCGGCCAGCCAGGCGCGCGACGCAGGAACGGCAGCGACGATGCGCAACAAGCGCGTGACGCGGCTCTGGCTGATCGGAGCGGGCGTGGGCCTGGCGGCGGCCGGCGTCGCCACCTATCTGCTGGTCCGGCGGCGGTTCAGCGCGAGGACCGAAGAGCCATATCTGGACCTGCCTGCCGATGCCGGCAACGGCGCGCGCCACCATGGAGTGGCGGCGGTGCCAAAGTCGCATCCAGCCGCCAGGGGCGAATCGGCGCGATACGACGAGCACACACGACAAGCAGAGCAGGTGCAGCCAGAGGAGCAGCCCATCATCGTCGAGCCAACTCCCTGGGATGGCGGCGGCGCGACCGTCACGCCGAGCGGCGCCCCAGCGGGAGTCGTGATCCCGGCCGAGGCGCCGTTCGTGGGCGACATTCACACGATGGTCTACCACGAGGCCGGGGGCCAGAGCCTGCCGGAGGAGCAGAATCGCATCTACTTCGCAAGCGAAGAAGAGGCCCACGCCGCTGGCTACCGACGCGACAAAGACGAGATACCGGCAGGCGAGGGGCAATCCCAAGGCTAGCTCACCAGCCGCGGGCCGCGCAGTCCGCGGCTGGCGCACCAGACGCAAGCTCCTCTGGCTTGTGCTGGTCACAACCGTGGACTGAGCGTAGCGGGTCGCGAGTGAGGGGCAGCACGGCGTGCGAATGTCCGCAGGGGAGAGGGGGAAGCGACGACGAGCCAGCGCACCATCGCATCATCCGCACTCCAGTGACGGCCGCGCATACCTGGCCACCTTCTCGACGATGTCGTCGAGGTCGAATGGCTTCTCGAGGAAAGGGATCGCCTCTCCTTCCAGTGCTGGCCGCACACTGCTCATAATGACCACTGGGATGCCGCGCGTCGTCGGGCTCGCCCGCAGCCGCCGAACGAATTCCACACCGCTCATCTCCGGCATGTCGCAGTCCGTCAGCACCAGTGACGGCCGCTCGCGCCGTGCGATGGCCAGCGCTATCCGCCCATTGCGAGCCCGCAACGCGCGATAGCCGACGTCCTCGATGAGTTGCCCGAGCAACTCTACGATGCTGGGCTCATCGTCCACAATCAGGATTGCCGGACGCCTGATGTACGTCATGATGTCGGCCAGCACATCCGTGCGCTCTGGCCGCGAGACATGCCGATGCTGGGTCATGTTACCTGCCCCTGCCGCACTGCAGGTCGCAGAGGCACTCGCGCGCTTGGCCGTCCTGGGCCGCGGATACTCACCTGCGCCTACCAGTACCCGATGCGGATGGCTGCCCTATTGCTTTCGGAGCGGCCAACGCCACGATTCGAACGCTACTACAAGCCAGGCAATTTTCGAAGGGTTGTCGTCTTGGTCTACTTCTACTGGCAAAGGCCGTGCCACCACCGTAGCGTCCGCATGAATTCGCTCTCGGCGGCTGCGCGGCGATCAGCCGCGGCTGATCGCTTGCCGGTACATCCAGCATTTCCACCCACACGGCCCCGCTCGTGTCTCGCGCATCTTCTCGCACGTTCAAGAGTGCAAGCGCGCCGCGCGGCGCGAACTACTCCTGGCGCATGCCTATCGCTGGGATTGCTTGTCTCTCATTCGACTCCACCTCGCCTGCTAGCAGCATTTCGCGGAGCGACCCATGCAACATAGCCATCTCTGGAGCAATAACGTCCTCACTGAGGACGTCTCTCCCGCCATGCTCGCCAAAGCCAGGCGCAGCGAAGGGACCCTCATCTGGCTCGACCTCAGCGGAGAAATGGTCAAGTATCGCAGCCTGCTGCGGGAAACCTTCGGGTTGTCAGCGCTCACGATATCCACCATTGCCGACACCGCCGAGCGAGCCCGCTTCGTCTCTACGCCCCAGTACTTCTACCTGATCGCCCACGGCCTCACATACGATCTCAAGTCCGACCAGGCCAGCACGCCGAAGCTCGATATCGTCTTCGCGGAGGGGTTCCTCATCACCGCCCATGCCGAGCCCATGCCCTGGCTCGACGAGCTGCGCGCGGCGGCTGCCCGAAAGGGCGCGGCGGAGGAGAACATCATGGGCCGCGGCGTCGCCTACCTGCTCTACACCGTGCTCGATCGCCTTACCGACAGCTATTTCCCCGTGTTGGACGACCTTGACGACATCGTAGACGACCTCGAAGACGCCGCCGTGGTCAACACCTCCAATGAAGTCCAGGCGCGCATCTTCCGTGTCAAACGCTCGCTGGCCCAGATGCGCCGCGTCATCAGCCCACAGGTCGAGGTCGCCAACGCGCTCATCATGCGCACTGGCGAGACCATTCCGCGCGAGATGGAGCCCTACTTCGCCGACGTCCACGATCACCTCGTGCGCGCCTTCGAGGTGCTCGACTCGTACCGCGACCTGATGAGCGGCCTGCTCGACGTCTATCTCACCACCGTCTCCAACCGTCTCAACGTCATCGTGAAGCAGCTCACCATCATTGCGACCATCTTCATGCCGCTCACCTTCGTCACCGGGGTGTTCGGGCAGAACTTCGGCCACTCACCCTTGGTCGAGCACGACACCGGCCTCAACTTCTGGTTCGTCCTGCTGGCGATGGCGGTCATCACCACCGCGCAGATCTGGTACTTCCGGCGGCGCGGCTGGCTGTGAGCATGTGGCGTAAAACGTGGGTCATGCCAGTTCAGCGCGTGCTAGAAAGCCAGATGCCGGCATCTTTCGCATCAACATGGGCGGCAGGGAACGCATCCCTGCCGCCCGCTGGAACGTCATGCTGTCCTGATGGGCAGCGCGTTACACGCGCCGGCGGATCAACCCACGGCCCGTGAACAGACGCACGATCAGCAACAGCACGATGGCGCCGAAGAACGCCACCAGGAAGCTGGTGAGGTTGAGGCCGCTGAAGCCTACCGAGCCTGGGAACAGGGCCGAAAGCAGGATACCGCCCAGGATCGCGCCGACGACCCCGACCAGAATATCGCCCAATAGGCCCATCCCACCGCCCTGCACGACCAGGCTCGCAAGCCAGCCAGCCAGGCCGCCGACGATGATCCAGACGAGTAATGTCGTGAGCATGTGCTCCTCCTTGCGTTTCCCCCCGCGACCTGCGCGATGCCCGCCGCGACGTGGGGCGGGCGCCCACATCCTCCTGGATGCTCGCCGCCGGGGAAACTACCAATTACAGGTAAGGCAGGATGCATGCCACGACCCGCAAAGTGAGAATTCGAGCCTGGTGAGGCCTAGCGCCAGGGCGTGCCGAGCGTCTCGCGCCCGCCGACGTAGGGGCGCAGCGCCTCAGGCACGCGCACGGTGCCATCGGGCTGCTGATGATTCTCGATCAGCGCGATGATCGTGCGGGTCGAGGCCAGCGCGGTGTTGTTGAGTGTGTGGACGTAGCGCACGGTGCCTTCGGCGTCGCGGTAGCGCACGTCCGCCCGCCGCGCCTGGAAGTCGTGAAAGTACGAATCCGAGTGCGTCTCGCGATAGCGCCCGTCCGAGGGAATCCACGTCTCCACGTCGTAGCCTTTGACCTTGGCGTCACCCAGATCGCCGACGCAGATGTTGACCACGCGATACGGCAGCTCCAGCGCCTGCACCAGATCTTCGGCGTTGCGCAGCAGCTCCTCGTGCCAGCGGACCGACTCATCGTGGTCGGCACGGCAGATGACGTACTGCTCGATCTTCTCGAACTGGTGGACGCGGAAGATGCCACGCGTGTCCTTGCCGTAGGTGCCAGCCTCGCGCCGGAAGCATGGCGACCACGCGACGTACTTGATCGGCAGGTCCTGCTCGCGAAGGATCTCGCCGCTGTGCATCCCCGTAATCGCCACCTCGGCCGTGCCGACCAGATAGAGCTCATCCTCGGGCAGAGCGTAGGTCTGCTCGCGGCCACGCGGGAACTGACCGTTGCCAAAGAAGCAGAACTCCTTCGCCATCGCGGGCACACTCAGTGGCGTGAACCCATGCGCGGTGACGCGCTCCAGCGCGAATTGCAGCAGCCCTATCTCCAGCAACACGGCGTCGCCTTTGAGCACGTAGCTGCGCGAGCCGGCCACCCTCACGCCGCGCTCCAGGTCGAGCATGCCGGCGCTGCGCATCAGCGTTGCGTGGTCCACCGGCTCGAAGCCAAACTCGCGCGGCGTGCCCCAGCGGTGGGCTTCGACGTTGTCCTCCTCGCTCGTGCCCTCCGGCACGGTCGCATCGGGAATGTTGGGCACCAGCAGCCACAGCTCGCGCAGCCGCGCCTCCAGCTCGCGCTCGGCTGGCTCGAGCGTCTTGAGCTCGGCGGCTAGCGCTCGGCCGCGCTCGATCAGCTGCTCGCGCAGGGCCTTGTCTTTGCCGGCCGCGCGCATGTCTTTGTTGAGGCGATTTTGCTCGGCGCGCAGGTCCTCGGCCTGGCGCCGCGTGGCACGCAGCTCAGCATCCACCGCCAGCAACGCATCTACGTCTACCTCGGCGTGGCGCCGCTGTGCCACTTCTTTGATCAGTTCCGGGTGCTCCCGGATGAATGCGAGATCCAGCATCGTTCCGTTCTCCTCCGTCGTCCTGAGCATTCCACACGCATGAGCGCCGCCCATCGCCAAGGACGGACGGCGCTCGTTTCCGTGGTGCCACCTTGCTTCGCCGCCGCGCAGGAGGAAGTATGCGCGACAGCCTCGGTTGCCCATAACGCTGGGCCGCGGCCCATCTTCGCGAATCCTCACCCCCAGATGTCACCGCAGAGGGAACGGAGGGAGCGGAGGGGAAGATTCTCATCCTCACCGCCGGCCCCTCGCCCCTGAACAGCGGGGGGAGAGAAAGCGCTCGATGGGCGGCTGGCGGGTGGAATTTCGGCTGGTGCGGGCGCCGTGTCGCATCATCCCACGGCTTTCTGTGAGCCTCGCGCCGGTCTACTGGTCCCGCCGTTACGCCACTCTGTGGTTGTCGCCATCATCGTATGCCGCGCCGCTGCTGGACGTCAAGACCGTATCGCCACCGCTAGGCGGCGGGCGCGCCGCTGGGACGCCGCAGCTCAGCCAACAGTGCGTCAATGGCCGCCCAGGTCTGTGTCGCACGCGGCAGCGGCAGCGGCAGCGCAGCGGCGGCAGGCGTGGGGTCTGGTGGCTGTGGCTCGTCGTGTGCCCGACGGGCCAGCCACTCGCGCGCCGCCTCAGCCCAGACCACTCCCGTGTCTCGCTGTTGCGCTCCGGCCGCACGCGCCATCTCGGCCAGCAGCGCCGCTGGCACGCGGATCACCGTCGCCGCGCCGAGTCCGCCGCTCGTTTCCGGCGGACGCATTGCCGGCAACTCTCCGGCCCAGCTCCACGCGTCTCCAGCGGCCGACGCTCCCAGCCGTGGCGGCGCGTCATTCCGCCATCCCCGGCGCACAGCATGCGCCGGAGTCCTGCTGCCCGCCGGGCAGCGCGCGGCCACACGCAGCGGCCGCAGCGGATGAACGGCGCGGATCGTGCTGTCGGCGCGTGTGCGATCAATACCCATGGATCGGCTCATATCGGCACTCCTCCCGTGGTGGGACTGTATATAGAACATTTGTTCTTAGTATACGCATGTGGAGGCACGCTGTCCAGGGGGATAGGCCAGTCGGGGGGAACGGGGGGAGAAGTCGGGAATATGGGGGAGATGGCCGGAGGTGAATAGAGGGGGCAGGCTCACGCGTGGATTGGACGGCTAGAGCGGGTACACCCACAGGAGTGTGCCATCGCTCGCGCGAAAGGCGCGCAGTGAGAAATCACTGGTCCCCCTACGGACATAGAAATTGCTGTCCTGGCTCATGAGTGCTGGGTACTGTAATGGCTGGGCGATCTCCCGGCTCCAGACATGGCTGCCGTCCTCCGACCGCAGCACGGAGAGCGATACCGATTTGCTGTTCTGATTGTGTATCGCGAATACGGCGATGAGGTTCCCCGCGGCGACTGGAGAACTGAACAATTCGACGTCCGCAGGCTGGCCGGCGCGCGCACGCCACAGCAGCGCGCCATCGCGTACGCGGAGCGCCAGGACGCCGCTGCGCGAAGCGTCGCTTGTGCCGCTCACTGACAGATAGACTCTATTCCCCACGACGAGCGGGTCCGTCGGCGTCCCCGGCAGCGTGTAGCGCCAGCGGACGCTGCCGGTCGCGGCATCGAGTGCGATTGCTTCGGCAGGCTGGTGCGCGGCGTTCCTGGCGTCATACCAGTCGAAGACGACTAAGCCACCCGCCACCGTAAGAGGAGAAGCGCTGCTGGCGGTTGGATGATGCCAGATCAGGCGCCCATCCGCGACACTGAACGCATTGACGGTGTCTGATAGACTGCCGCTTGCATTACGAGACACGGTTTCGAGATACACCATGCCGTTGACGACGATGGGCGCGAAGGTGCCGGCTTCAGCGCCGCGCGGCAGGTCAGTGGGGGTCGCCCAGCGCAACGCACCGGTATTCGCATCAATGGCGATAAGTGAACCGTGCAAGGATTCGGGTTGGGCGTAAGTACCAGCCGCCAACGCAATATACAATGTCCCGTTGGCGATGGCACCTGCTGAAGGCGTACCGTTGACGGTTGTCCTCCACAGTCTGCTGCCGTCATGCGGGCTAATCGCCTCTACAAAGCTCGTAGGCCAGTAGCGTGGGCCTGTCGGCGGGACGGCGCCATAGCTCGCGTAGACCACGCCGTTCTGCACTGTGAGGACTGTATGGATAGGTTGGTCTGTCTTGTGGCGCCACAGCAGCGTGCCGGAAGCGGGATCGAGGGCTTCAAGGAAGCCAGGTCTAATTGAATGTGATGTAGTGTCGCTCAATACGGTGTAGACGATGCCGTCCAACATCTCGGGCTGAAAGCCCAAATAGAGGCTACTGTGATGGCGCCAGAGGATGCTGCCGTCGTCAGGCGCGAGCGCGACAACATCTGTATGGTAGTTAAGAGGGGCGGAGGTGTCCCGAACGACGTCAAGGACGTAGAAGGCATGTGCGGCGCGTCCGGGCGCAGCGGGTGTGGGTGGTGTTGCGATACCGCGTACTGTTGGGCGTCCGGTGTCGCATCCGGCGAGCGCCGCCACAAGCGACAGGCCGAGCAGAACTGCCAGAAGCGGCCGATCGCGCCGCATCGTCACGCTCCTCACTCCATATTCCGAGGGCATCCTCGCTGCATATCATACAGGCGATGACCAGGGACTGCTATGACCTATCACACAGGCATTCAGCCGACAAGACGCCGCCTGCGGACGCATGAGACGGTGCCACACCGCCTCCATAGATGCCGAGGTTGCGCACAGCATGCATCTCGGCACATACTTAACTAAGTTGGTGAACATTCTGCGGGCGATGAGGTGATGACACATGCGGATCACGATGAAAGGCGACTACGGGCTGCGGGCGATGATTGATCTGGCGAGCCACTACGGCGAAGGCCCGGTGCCCAGTGCGGCGATCGCGGCGCGGCAGCGCGTCCCCGAACACTTCCTCGACCAGCTATTGATCGGATTGCGGCGCGCGGGATTGCTCAAGAGTCAACGCGGCCCGCAGGGCGGCCACATGCTGGCCCGCCCACCTGCCCAGATTACGATGGGCGACGTGATCTACGCGCTCGAAGGCTCTCCCGCCACAATGGAGTGTCTGCCAAACCCCCATATCTGCCAGCTTACGCCGGGCTGCGCCATCCGTGAGATTTGGGTCCAGGTCGAAGACTACACCCAGAAGCTGCTCTCCGCCACCACGCTCGAGCGGCTCGCCGAGCGTCACCGCGTGCCCGCGAGCGACGATCTGGGCGCGATGTACTATATTTGACCAGGGCGATACTTGACTTTGTTGATTGTAATACTTTACTTTGTGAAGCGAGGCGCGGACCGTCCGCGCACTCCCGTGTCCCTGCCGTCGGTCTTTCCGACCCACAGGAGGAGATTGCTATGCCGCGCTGGGCCAACGACGCGACCGAGCTCATCGGCCACACCCCACTCGTCCGCCTGAATCGTGTCGCACCCGGCGATGCGACCGTGCTGGCCAAGCTGGAAGCCTTCCAGCCGGGCTTCAGTGTCAAAGACCGCATCGCCGTCAGCATGGTCAACGACGCCGAGCGGCGTGGCATCCTCAAGCCAGGCGCCACCATCATCGAGCCGACCAGCGGGAATACCGGCATCGGCCTGGCCTGGGTCTCCGCCGCCCGTGGCTACCGCTGCATTCTGGTGATGCCCGAGACCGTGAGCGCCGAGCGCCGCCTGGTGCTGCGCCGTCTGGGCGCTGAGGTGATCCTGACGCCGGCCGCCGAGCGCATGAATGGCGCCATCGCGCGTGCCGAGCAGTTGCTTGCCGAGACTCCCGGCGCCTGGATTCCCCAGCAATTCGAAAACCCGGCCAATCCTGAGATCCACCGGCTGACCACTGCCGAGGAGATCTGGAACGATACCGATGGCGCGGTGGATGTGCTGGTCTCAGGCATCGGCACCGGCGGCACGCTGACGGGCGTGGCGGAAGCCATTAAGCAGCGCAAGCCGGCGTTTCGCGCGGTGGCCGTGGAGCCAACATCCTCGCCGGTGCTCTCTGGCGGCCAGCCTGGGCCGACCAAGATTCAGGGTATCGGCGCCGGCTTCATCCCCGGCGTGCTCCAAACGGCGCTGATTGACGAGATCGTGCAGGTGGCCGACAGCGACGCAATTGAGATGGCGCGCCGCCTCGCTCGCGAGGAGGGCCTGCTGACCGGCATCAGCAGCGGCGCCGCGGCGTGGGCCGCCGCCCAGCTCGCCGCGCGCCCTGAGTACGCCGGCAAGCTGGTCGTGGCGATCTTCCCCGACCTCGGCGAGCGCTACATCAGCACCCCGCTCTACGAGGACGTGCGCGATTAGGGACTAGGCGCCGGACACGTCGGTCGTGGTCGTGGTCGTACGCGGGCTGCCGGTCGCGCGGATGGTCGCCGTGATACGCTCTTCGTGGCCCCAATGCGCCGCCAGCAGCGGATCCGAAGGCTCGGCATCGTCTACACCCGCGGTGGCGCTGTCGCCGGTCTCACGCGGGCCGGGATAGGTTCCCTCGCGCCGCAGCAGCCACAGCACGTATTCCGGCGGGTCGGCGCTCCAGCTCGTCTCACGGTGGCGCCGGCCACGCTCCGTCACGAAGGCGGCGTCCGCGGCTGTCCATGCCGCGCGCCCAGTCGCGCCCCTCGCCGAGGCTGGGCGTTCGTCGCGCTCTGGCTCCCAGGCCTCCAGTGAGGTCGCCGCCGCAAAGCCAGCGGCCACGGCCCGTGCGCGCAGGTCCTCATCCCCGCCGACGATGGTCACGCGCTTGCCCAGCGCGCGACACAGGCCCCGCAACTCACGCAGTTGCTCGCCCGCTGCGAGCTGGCACGCCGCGCCCGCCGGGAAGACAAGCGCCGCCGCTGGCCCGCGAACGCGGCCCAGCGGCCCCTCGATCTCCGCCACCGTCGCATCTGGCGGCAGATACACCTCAGCCGTCATGTGAGACTCCCCCACCTGTCTTGTGTGGCGCGTGGCGGCCGTCCCTGGCCCGCTGGACGCGGCTCCCATCCCCATCGTTTGGCGTTCTTGTTCATTCAATACGCTATGACGCCCAATTCCCTCTCCAGTGTACCGAAACGGTACCCGGACTATTGGGCCACCCGCCCGCTGGCCAATCTGACCGAAAGACTGAACACCAGATCCGCCTGATTCTCATAGGGCGCTTGGTCATGGCCTATGGAGTGAGGACGCTCCCCAGATCCTCGCTGCCATCTCCGCGTTTCTGGCCAGACTTCCACCTGACCGCCTCTGAAAGGCGGTCTGTTCGACGGCCGTTCAGACGAACGGCATGGACTCGCGGGTGGCGCGGCCAGTGGCGTTCGTGCCCGGTGCGTCGTTCCATCCGAACGGCGGCGGCGCCAACACCCTGCGACTGAACTTCTCCAATGCCGCGCCCGAGCGCATCCACGAGGGTATCGCCCGTCTCGGCCGCGCACTGCGTGCCCGCATCCCCAGCGCGGTGCCAGCCCAGTCAGAAATCTCCGCGCTCCTCCCGCTATGACGCGCCTATACTGCGGAGAGCCTGGCACCGCGCAGAAACGATAACGCTACGGTGGCAGCGAGTAGGCACGTGCTCACGGCTCGCGGTCTGCGGGACCGCGATGGTGCGGTGTTGTTGAGGAGAGCAATGCGATGACCCCTGGGCTACCCGACTTCTTCAAGTACAACCGGTGGGCAAACCTGCGTTTGCTCGACGCGTGCGCAGGACTCTCCGATGCGCAATTGGACGCGACCACCAAGGGGACGTATGGCAGCGTGCGGGATATCCTCACGCACCTGTTTGCGTCGGAAGAAGGCTACGTGCGGCATTTCACTGGAACAACCCCAACCCCGCCACTGCGGGAGCTTGGCCCCTTCGCCGGCTTTGATGAGCTACGGCGGCGAGCAGAGCAATCGGGACAAGCCCTGATCACGATCGCAGAGCAAGGAGACGTGACCCGGATCTTCCATCTTGACGATGGCACGTACAAGGCTCCCGCCATCATCGTGTTGATCCAGGCCATCAATCACGCCATAGATCATCGTTCGCAGGTATCCACGTTGCTGAGCCAACAGGGGATCGAGCCGCCCGATCTCGATGGCTGGTCCTATAACGATGCGCTGCGCTAGCGGAACGAGCGTGCGACCGGCTGTGAGTCGCTCGACGAGAGGCTTTTCGTCGAGCGACTCACAGCAAATGCCGCGTTGCAGCCCATCATTCCTCCATCCATGGTGCCAACATGCATCGCGCGGTTGAGGGGCAGCCGTACTGGAATGGTCGCCCTGCCTGCCCATATACTCTCCTTGTAGAGTCAATGCCTGAGTTGGCGGCGGAACGTAATGATGCTCGAGGAGAGAACTTGTCAATGCAGAGAAGCCAAGGCCCTGCCAAGCAAGAAGCTGAGAGCCATCCGCACGAGGAGAAGGGAACCTTGTTCGAACGGCTCGTTCCCATCCTCTTTGTGACTGACCTTCAAGCCGAACGGGACTTCTATGTCAGCCTGGGGTTCACCGTCACCTATCAGGGATCTGAGTTCCCAGACTTCATCGCGCTGGGTCATGGCGCCATCGAATTCGGGATCTCTCTACGGGAAAGCTTCACCGCGGACCTGCCTGGCCAAGTACTCTCCTGGCAACTCGGTGTCAACGATACCAATATTGCCAAGCAGCGGTTGACTACATCCGGCCTATCCTTCCGTGAGGAATGGGTCACGCCAAGCGAGAACTGGAAGTATCGGGTACTTCACGCTCGCACGCCGAACGGCTATCACCTCATGTTGGAAGGGCCATCGGAGTAAGAGGTAGCGTGAGGGCCGGCTTGTCGCCGGCCCTCGCTTTCTGCAGCGTGGCGCTATCGTTGCGTCTCGGCGCTCGTTAGCCCAGCAGCGCCCCGACGATCTGCGGCACCTCGCGCATCGCGGGCGCCACCAGCGCCGGATTCTTACCGCCCCCTTGGGCGGAATCCCGGCGGCCGCCGCCGCTGCCCCCCAGCCGGTCGCCCAGGCCGCGGGCGATCTTGCCAGCGTCCAGGCCGCGCTCCACGGTCGCTGGATCCAGGCTCACGAAGAACCGGATCTGACCCGCGATCTCCGCCGCCAGCGCGATCACCCCCGAACCCAGCCGCGCGCGGACCGCGTCCGCCAGCTCGCGCAGGACCCGATCGCTGGGGACCGACACGGCCTCGGACACCACCCGCACGCCATGGACCTCGTGGGCCGAAGCCGCCAGCCGCTCGGCCTCCTCGCGGCCCTGGGCGCTCTGGGCCTTGCGCAGGCTCCGCTGGGCCTCGCCAAGCTCCTCCTGAAGGGCCTCGACGCGCTCCACCAGTGAATCCGGTGCGGTCGCCAGCCGGCGGGCGGCGCTCTGCACCAGCTCGCTTCGTTCGCGAAGGAAATCCTGGGCGCCGAAGCCGGTCAGAGCCTCGATACGCCGGACGCCCGAACCCACGCTCGTATCCTGTGTCGTCAGGTAGATGCCGATCTGGCCGGTCGCCGCTACGTGCGTCCCGCCGCACAGCTCCTTGCTCGGCCCCATCGTCACCACGCGCACCAGATCCCCATACTTCTCGCCGAACAGCGCCATCGCGCCCGACGCCTTGGCCTCCGCGACGTCCATAATCGCGGTCGTCACCGGCAGGTTGCCCAGCACCCATTCGTTCACGCGGCGATCTATCTCGCGGGCCTCCTCGGGCGTCACCTGGCGCGAGAGGTTGAAATCGAACCGCAGGCGGTCGGGTGCCACGAGGCTGCCCTGCTGGTGGACCTGCTCGCCCAGCACGTCCTTCAGGGCGCGATGCAGCAGATGCGTCGCGCTGTGGTTGCGCATAATCGCCACCCGGCGCGCGACGTCGGCCTCCGCGCGGACCTGGTCGCCCACTCGCAGCACGCCGCTTGTCTGTATCCCAATATGGGCGATCAGGCCGGGCACCGGGCGCTTCGTGTCGGTCACCCGAAACGTCCCCGCCGCCGCGCCGATCACGCCCGAATCGCCCACCTGGCCGCCCGCCTCCGCGTAGAACGGCGTCTCGGCCAGCACCAGCTCGGCCTCCTGGCCGGCCTCCACGCGGTCCACCGGCTGCCCGTTCACCACGATCGCCAGAATCTCGCTGCTCCCCGCGGTCTCCGCGTAACCGGAAAACTCGGTCTCCGGCAGCGTCTTCACCAGTTGCGTCCACGCCTCTTCCTCCCTCTTACGAGTAAACGCGTCGAGGTGGCGCGTCTGCTCCTGCTGCCGCTGCATCTCGCCGTCATATCCGGCGCGATCTACGGTCATCCCGCGCTCGGCGGCGACCTCTTCGGTCAGCTCCAGCGGAAATCCATGTGTGTCGTAGAGCCGGAACGCGACAGCGCCCGGCACCTCACGCTTGCCAGCCCGCTCCAGCTCGTCCAGCTCGCGATTCAGCAGGCTCATGCCTGCGGCGAGCGTCTGGCGGAACCTCAGCTCTTCCGTGCTGAGCACATCCAGAATCTGCTCGCGCCGCTCGGCCAGCTCGTGATAGTGCCCCTTCATCAGCTCGATCACGGTGTCGGCCGCCTCGGCCAGGAACGGCTCATCCAGCCCCAGCAGCTTGCCATGGCGCACCGCCCGCCGCAGCACCCGCCGGAAGATGTAGCCGCGCCCCGAAGCATCCGGCAGCACGCCGTCGGCCGCCAGGAAGACCAGCGCGCGGCCATGGTCGGCGATCACCCGCAGCGAGCGGTCGTGCAGCGGATTCTCGCCGTAGCGCGTGCCGGCCAGCGCCGCGAACCTGTCGATGATCGGTCGAAAGAGATCGGTGTCGAACACCGACTGCTTCCCCTGGAGCACCATAGAGAGGCGCTCCAGCCCCATGCCGGTGTCAATGTTCTTCTTTTGAAGCGGCGTGCGGCGGCCTTCGGTATCCTGGTAGTACTGCATGAAGACCAGGTTCCAGATTTCGAGGTAGCGCTCGCAGCGGTCGCATCCTGGCCCGCAGTCCGGCTCGCCGCAGCCGAGCTCCGAGCCGCGATCGTAGTAGATCTCCGAATCCGGCCCGCAGGGACCCGATGCTCCCGGCGGTCCCCACCAGTTGTCAGAGAGCCGCGTGATGCCCTCGGCCGGGAAGCCGGCGACCTCTTGCCAGAGGCGCGGCGCCTCGTCGTCGTCGGGGTGGACGGTGGGGAAGAGCCGCGCGGCCGGCAGGCCATAGCTAACGGTCAACAGCTCCCAGGCGTAGGCGATCGCGTCGCGCTTGAAGTAATCGCCCACCGAGAAGTTGCCCAGCATCTCGAAGAATGTCAGATGCGAGGCGTCGCCCACCTCGTCAATGTCGGTCGTGCGGAAGCACTTCTGCACGGAGGTGAGAAGCTTGCTGGGCGGCTGCTCCTGGCCCAAGAAATACGGGATCATCTGCTGCATGCCGGCGGTCGTCAGCAGCACGGTGGGATCGTTGCGCGGGATCAGCGACGAGCTGGGCACGGCCTGGTGCCCGCGCCCCTCGAAGAAGCGCACGAACGTCTGGCGAGCCTCCGCGCCACTGATGATGCGCGGCCGCTCGCCGGTCTGGCTCCCGCCGGGCTTGCCGGCGGAGGCTCTGCCTCCATGGTTGCTGGACGTACGTTTCGCAGGCATGTGGTCGCCCTCGTGATGGATGTGCATGCGGTCAATAGGAAAGACGCTCGGTACCGGCCGCTGAGCAGTGGGAAGGTCGAGGAGAGATCAGCGGAAGAGCCGCGCGGTTGCCATACGGCAGATATCGCAGCCGCTTGCTAGACGTCCTGGCATGCAGCGGCTTCCTCATTCGCCTGCCGCGTGCGCGTGCCGGGTCGGCGCATCGCGTCAAGTTCTGGCGCCCCCTCATGGTACACCAGCGCGTTGCGCGCGGCGCTGCACGCGCATTATACCAGTCTCGATGCGCTCTAGCTAGGTGACGGCCATACGGACTGCCCTCACGTCTCGGATAGTAAGAAAGGGCCGGACCCGCGTGGGTCCGGCTCATTCGGGATGGCTTGCCGCGCCGTTTCCGTGGGAATGGCCAGCGGATGTCGGCTGACCCTAACGGCGGGCTTCGGCCAGCTCATGCTGGCGCAAGAAGGTCTGCAGGGTCCCCTCATCGTGGGCGTAGGTGCGCTCGTAGCGCGGCTCGGCATGCTCTGGCTCGCCGGACTTCAGCTCGATCAGCTCTACAAGGTCTGAGAGCCCAAACGTTAGAGTAGGGCCGGCATTCCCAACCTGGTCAGCGGTCTCGACGACCAGACTGTCCGCCTCCGCGCGGATGGCAACTCCTGCCATCTCAGCTTCGTCAAGCACCCGGCCAACAGCGCGCAACATGCTCTCGTAGCTGTACTTGCGCATATGCTCCTTACCGCACCTTCATCGGCACGCCACCAGCGGCGAACGCCATAGTCCGCGGACCGCGCCATATTGCGGCCCAAGAGAAAAGAGTACCATCTCACGAGGCGTAATTCAAGACGCGACATGACATGCCTCGATCAATCCGTAAGACGTTCCGCACCCGGCATGCCACCACCAACTGGCGCCGCGCGGCCAGGAGCACGCAAAAGCCGCCGGTCGTATTGGGATACCACGGTGTTGCACGTACGGCGCGGGTGTGTACAATGGGAACGTTGGGTCCGCGTGGCGACTGCGCTACCGCGCATGCGCACAGTCTGGGGGGAGGATACTGCCGCATGGAGCCAGAAGAGATGGATCTGGTCGAGCTTACTGAGACGGTGGCCGTCGAGTCAGCCTGGCGGCTTGGCGATAAACCCGAGGACGTACCCGCGCTGCTCCAGGCGGGCCAACAGGGCATGGTCGTCCATTGCCGCGAGCAGGACCCACCGCTCTATGATGTCGAGTTCCTCGATCCCGTTACCGGTGTGCCGCAGGTGCTGGCAGTGCTCGGTCGCGATCAGATTCGCGTCGTCGAGCGCGACACCCTCAGCATGGCCTAGCGGCCCCGCTTCGCGGCAATTCACCGCGCCGGCAGCTCTACATTCCACTGCCGAATCTTGCGGTGCAGTCGCAGCAGCTCGCGGAAGGCATGTACGATCACTTTCAGGTTTGCCCCTGTCGCACTGCCATGCTGGCGCGGATAGTGACCCACCGGCACTTCCACGAAACCGATCCCGATCTTCTTCAGCTTGACCAACAGCTCGGTATTGACCATGGCGCCATTGGCATGGATGTCGCAGAGCCGTACCAGTTCAGTATCGAAGAGCTTGAACGCGCAATCCACGTCGCGCACGCGCAGCCCGAAGAGCAGCGACACCAGCAGATTCCAGCCCCAGGCGTTCACCAGCCGAATAAACGGATCCTGCCGGTGCTCGCGGTAGCCCAGGACCACCCGGTGCCCCTGCTCGCGCTGCACAATCAGCTTGGCGATGTCGCGGATATCAAACTGGCCGTCGGCATCCATGAAGAAGGCCAACTCCTTCGATGCGGCGTCGAAGCCGGCGATCAGCGCGCCGCCATAGCCTCGATTCTGCCGGTTGTGAACCACCCGCACATGTGGGTTCGCCGCGGCCAGCTCGTCGGCGATCTGGCCGGTGCGGTCGTGCGAGCCGTCGTCAACGACCACGATCTCGTAGTCTGGCGCCAGGTGCGCGAGGGTCTCTTCGCATGCCGCGACCGTCTGCGCGATCACCGCTTCCTCATTGTAGGCGGGCAGCACCACCGAGAGGCCCCGCGTCGTGAGGGGGCCATTCATCGCGCCATCGTGCACTGATGCAACCTTGGCCTGCCGTTGTGATGCCATCGCACACGCCCTTCTTGCCGTCAGCTGTGTCCTCCGAGGCTGAGCGTAGCATATCAAAGTGCGTGATAAAAGGTGCGTGATAAATGGATAGTGCCTTGAGACCATCGGATCAGGCCAGCCGGGTCCGAGCCAAGCTGGCTCCCTCAGCAGCTCGAATAGACAGCGCTTGGCAGGCATGATATACTACTGGTGCCGATAACACCTGCTCGCAAAACTCACAAATACAGCGCTTATGTCTACTATCCGGTGTTGAAACCGACAGGCGCGCAAATAGGGAGACCAATACAGGCGAGTATGCGCAACAGACATCTGCTGCTTCTCCTTGCATGTTTTGCTACTCTTGCTGTTTTCGGTGGCGTGCTGCTGGTCACGCAGGCGACCTCGGCGCGGGCAGGAGATGTGCAGTGGAGCGCACCCACAGCTGACTTCACGGCGGATGACCTGCAATCACTCGAGGCGCGGCTTGCCCAGGCCCTCGCTGCCGCATCCGTTCCCGGTGGTGGGCCGCAGCCAGCCTACAGCATCTCTGGGGCGCGGCGCTCTTCGGGGCAAACGCGCCATCCGGCAACTCCACAGCTCCGCGCCGCCCCCCCGGCGGATTGGCTGTGGTGCTGCTCAGCGCCCTTCAGGTCATGCTGATCTACGGGCTTTCCGCTAGCCTAATGCAGGGCTACTCAAGTCAGTGGGAATGGTTTCCACCTGGTGCATTGCTCTTAACCGTCGTCGTCTCCCTGAGTCATCTCCTGCCGGCGTCATAGCCAGCCACGCGCGCTCGGCCCGGCGCCCTTGACAGTGCCAGCCTCTCTGGCTATACTGCGAGTACGATATCCCACTGGCCTCGACCAGGAAGAGTACGCGCGCAACGCGGCAGCTACAGCGAGCCGGGATGGTGCAATCCGGTGCTGGCGCGGCGCGGAATGGTCCTGGGAGCCGCGGCCCGAACGGCGCATGACTGCTCCGTAGGGCTAGCCGGGTGCCTCCCGTTAGCGAGGCGGAGCATCGGCACGTGAGCGGCGCCTGGCGCCGCAGGCGTTGCCCGTGCTTCCCAGAGGAGCCGCGCTCCCGCGCGCATAGTGTGCGGAAGGGCCGGCTCGAATCAGGGTGGTACCACGAAGGCTGTGGCCTCTCGTCCCTCGCGGACGAGAGGCCTTTTGTATTTTGGCAATCGGCGCGTTCGGCGGGCGCGCGACTGACCGTTGGGATGCCCGACGAGCGCCCGCAGCAATCACGAAGGAGTCAACTATGAGCGCCACCAGCACGCGCACGCGGCCGCGCGCCGCGGCGCGCGAACAGGCAACACAGCGCCCGCGCGTCTTCTCCGGCATCCAGCCCTCCGGCACGGCGACGCTCGGCAACTACCTGGGCGCCATCCGCCACTGGGTCGCCGAGCAGGATCAGTACGACAGCATCTTCTGCATCGTGGACCTGCACGCCATCACCCAGCCGCAGAATCCGGCTGAGCTGCGCGAGAACACCCGCCAGCTCGCCGCCGCCCTGCTGGCCTGTGGCATTGATCCCGCGCGCAGCGCCCTCTTCGTGCAGTCGCACATTCCCGCGCACGTCGAGCTCAACTGGATCCTCGACTGCTTCACTCCGCTCGGTTGGCTGAACCGCATGACGCAGTTCAAGGCCAAGGCGGGCGAAGAACGTGAGAACGCCAACGCCGGGCTCTACACCTATCCGGTGCTGATGGCCGCCGATATCCTGCTCTACCACACCGATGCCGTGCCCGTCGGCGAGGATCAGATGCAGCATGTCGAGCTCACGCGCGACATCGCGGCCGCCTTCAACTTCCGCTTCGGTGAAACCTTCACCGAGCCCAAGGCGCTGATCCGCGAGGTCGGTGCGCGGATCATGTCGCTCGACGACCCGGCCAAGAAGATGAGCAAGAGCGGCGGTGAAGGCTCGTATATCGGCCTGCTCGATCCGCCCGCCGTCATCCGCAAGAAGATCGCGCGCGCCACCACCGATTCGGAGCGCACGATCGTCTTCGACGAGCGGCGTCCCGGCATCTACAACCTGCTGACGATCTATCAGATTCTCAGCGGACAGACGCCGGAGCAGATCGAAGCCGAATTCGCGGGCAAGGGCTACAAGGAGTTCAAGGCGGCGCTGGCGGACCTGGTGGTGGCCGCGCTGGAGCCAATCCAGGCGCGCTACGCCGAGATCACCTCGCAGCCGGGCGAGCTAGACCGCCTGCTCGCGGAAGGCGCTGCGCGTGTGCGGCCGATGGCCGAGGCGACGCTGCGCACGGTGAAGGAGAAGGTCGGCCTGTTGTAGCTCAGACGCGCAGGAGCCGCGGGAAGGGCGCGCACACCGCGGCCCCGCACCGAACTGGCGCCTGCCATTGTAGGGGCGTGTTGCACACGCCCTCGCCCCTCGGCCCGTAGCGGCGAGGTCCGCCTCGCCCATCACATCGAGGATCACTCTCATGGTCACATCGGCACTTGCATCGGCTACGGCCTCGCTCACGTATCACGAGCGCCCCGCGGCACTCGTGCCGGTGTGGCGCGAGCTGCCCGCCGACCTCGAAACGCCCGTCTCCGCCTACCTCAAGCTCGCCCGTGGGCGCTATGGCTTCCTGCTTGAGAGCGTCGAGGGCGGCGAGCACGTGGGCCGCTACTCCTTCGCCGGCACCGAGCCGTATCTCGTCCTGCGGGTGCGCGAGGGGGTCGCCGAGTACCGCTGGCGAGGCGGGCGCGTCGAGCGGCGGACCTGCGCCGATCCGCTGGACGCCGTGCGTGCCGAGCTGGAACGCCGGCCGGTGGCGCGGGTGCCAGGGCTGCCGCGCTTCGCCGGCGGCGCGGTCGGCTACCTGGCCTACGAGGCTGCTGCCCACTTCGAGCCAGCGGTGTCCATCCCTGCCGCCGATCCACTCCGCGTGCCCGATGCCGTGTTCCTCTTCGCCGATACACTGCTCGTCTTCGACCACTTGCGCCACAGCATGCGGCTGCTCACCTACGCCGATCCCGGTACGGCTGGCGGTGGAGATGAGCGGAGGGCAAGAGAAGCGGCCGAGGCGCGCCTGAGCGCCATGGCGCGGCGTCTCGCGCGCCCCGTCCCGCGTTCGCACCCAGGGAGCGCACGGGGGAGCGCCCCAACCTCCCCGCCGCCCTTGCCCTCGGTCCTGGAATCGCGCGCTGCCTACGAGACGGCCGTCCGCAGCGTCCAGGACTACATCCGCGCGGGCGACTGCTATCAGGTGGTGCCCTCGCGCCGCCTCGCGCATCCGCAAAGCGCGCATCCGTTCGACGTCTACCGCGCGCTGCGCTCGATCAACCCGTCACCGTATCTGTTCTACCTCGCGCTCGGCGACATGGCGGTGGCAGGCTCCTCACCGGAGCTGCTGGTGCGTGTTGAGGAGGGAGAGGTAGCGGTCCACCCAATCGCCGGCACCCGCCGGCGCGATGCAGATCCCGCGCGCGACGCCGCGCTGGAAGCCGAGCTGCGGGCCGATCCCAAGGAGCGCGCCGAGCATGTGATGCTGGTGGATCTGGGCCGCAACGATGTCGGGCGTGTCGCGACGCCGGGCAGCGTCCGCGTCACGCAGCTCTTGGATGTCGAGCGCTATTCGCACGTGATGCATCTCGTCTCGCACATCACGGGGCGTTTGCGGCCGGACCTCACGCAGCTCGATGCGCTGCGCGCCGGCTTCCCCGCCGGCACGCTAACCGGCGCTCCCAAGGTGCGCGCGATGCAGATCATCGCCGAGCTGGAGGGCCAGCGCCGCGGCGTCTACGGTGGCGCGGTCGGCTACCTGGGCTTCGATGGCAACATGGACACCTGCATCGCCATCCGCACGCTGGTCTTCAAGGATGGTTTCGCCTATGCCCAGGCTGGAGGCGGCATCGTGGCTGACTCCGATCCGGCGGCCGAGTTTGCCGAGACCGAGAACAAGCTCGCCGCCACCGTGCGCGCGCTGGAGATGGCCGCGGCCACCGCCGCAGCGAGGACCGCCGATCCACCCTCGCCGTTGTCTCCTGTAGCGGCGCGGCCCTCCGTGCCCTCGTTCTCGTCGCGGACAAGACGACGCAAAAAGGAGGGCGGGCCATGCTCCTGCTGATTGATAACTACGATAGCTTCACCTACAACCTGTACCAATACCTGAGCGAGCTAGGCGCCGACGTGCTGGTGCGACGCAACGACGCGATCACCGCCGTCGAGGCCGAGGCGCTTGCCCCCAGCCATATCGTCATCTCACCTGGCCCCTGCACGCCTGATCAGGCAGGCATCTCAAACGCGCTGATCGCCACGCTTGGCCCGCGTGTCCCTACACTCGGCGTTTGCCTGGGGCATCAGTGCATCGGCCAGGTGTTCGGCGGGCGGGTGATCCGTGCGCCGGAGCCAGTCCACGGTAAGACGGCGCAGATCCACCATGGCGGCGATGGCATCTTCCGCGGCGTGCCCAGCCCATTCGAGGCGATGCGCTATCACAGTCTGGTGGTCGAGCGCGCCAGCCTCCCCGCCTGCCTCCAGATCACCGCCGAGACCGGCGAGGGCCTGATCATGGGCCTGTGCCACCGCGCGTATCCCATCACGGGTGTGCAGTTTCATCCCGAGTCCATCCTCACCGCCGCCGGCAAAGATCTGCTACGCAGCTTCCTGGAGCTGGATGACGTGCTGGTGCGCCCAGAGGCGCACGGAGAGTTGGCTGGAACGGCCGCGACATCCACACAGGGAGGTAACTGATGCCGATGCGGCCCCTCATCTTCCGCTACTCGGCGGATGTGCTCGCACGCTATCCCACGACCGTCGGGGGCATCCTGGTCGCGCGCGGGCTGCGCAACGGTCCGACGCCCGCGGCGCTGCTGAGAGCATACGAGGCCGAACAGCGCGCCACTCTCGCGCGTGTCGGCGCAACGCCGCTCAGCGAGATCGAGTCGCTCGCGGCCTGGCGGAGCGCATTCCGCGGCTTCGGTGTGGACCCGACGCAGATTCGCAGCGCCCCGGAGGCACTGCTGCGCCGGCTCACCAAGAAAGGCGACATCCCCAGCATCAACCTGCTGGTGGACCTGGGCAATCTGGTGAGCATCCGCCACGCACTGCCGGTGGCGATCTTCGACGCCCGCGCCGTCGGCGGCGGCCTCACGGTGCGCTTCGCGGATGGCAGCGAGCGGTTCACCGAGCTGGGCGCGGCTGAGGCGGAGCATCCGCAGCCAGGCGAGGTGATCTTCGCCGACGAAACGGGACTGGTGGCGGCGCGGCGTTGGTGCTGGCGGCAGAGCGTACAGAGTGCGGCGCGCCCTGATACGACCGCGGCGATCATCGCGGTCGAGGCGCAGCACGCGGGCGGCCGTGCCGCCAGCGAGGCGGCCCAGCGCGATCTGCTGGCGTTGCTCCACGAGTACGCGGGTGGCGACTACGTCGCGGCGCTGCTTGACGCCGGCAACCCAGAGCTTTCAGGGTAAAGGCCTGGCGGTTACGTTACCCTTTGCGTTCTCTGCGTTACTCCGTATCCCTGGCCCCAAGATCGAGGAGACATTCCGATGATTCGTGAAGCGATTGCTCAGCTGGTGGCCGGCGGCTCGCTCAGCGAGACCGAGGCGGCGGCGGCGATGGACGAGATGATGAGCGGCACCGCCACGCCGTCGCAGCTCGGCGCCTTCCTCACAGCGCTGCGCCTGAAGGGCGAGACCGTCGAAGAGGTAACAGGTCTCGCCCGCGTCATGCGCGAGAAGGCCGTCCATGTGCCGCTGTCCGCGCAGGTCCGGGCGGTAGATACCTGCGGCACGGGCGGCGATGCCGCCGGCACATTCAACGTCTCGACCGCCGCCGGGCTGCTGGTTGGCGCGCTCGGTCAGCCGGTCGCCAAGCATGGTAACCGCGCCGCGACGAGCAAATGCGGTAGCGCCGACGTGCTGGAGGCCTGCGGCGTCAAGATCGAGCTCGGCCCCGATCAGGTGGCGGCCTGCGTCGAGCAGGTGGGCTTCGGCTTCATGTTCGCCCCGACCTACCACCCCGCCATGCGTCACGTCGGCCCCACGCGCCGCGAGATCGGTATCCGCACCGTCTTCAACATCCTGGGGCCGCTGACCAATCCCGCCGGCGCACGCTATCAAGTGCTCGGCGTCGCCGACCCATCGCTGCTGACGCTGATGGGCCAGGCGTTGCTGCGGCTGGGCTGCGAGCGGGCGTTGGTTGTCCACGGCGAAGACAGCCTGGACGAGCTGTCGCTCGGCGCGCCGACCCGCGTGGTCGAGGTGCGTGGCCAGGAGGGCGACGTGCGCGAGTATACGATCACGCCCGAAGAGGTCAGCCTCCAGCGGCGCGAGCGCGACGCGGTGCGCGGCGGCGATGCCCAGCAGAACGCGGAGGTGCTGCGCACCGTGCTGCGCGGCCAGCAGAGTGGCGCGGTTGCCGAGATGGTCGCCCTCAATGCCGGCGCGGCGCTCTACGTCACGGGCCGCGCCGAGTCGCTGCGCGACGGCGTGCGCCAGGCCAGCGATGCGCTCGGCTCCGGACGCGCCGCCACAACACTCGAAGCGCTCGTCGCCATGACGCGCGCGCTGGCTCCCGTCAGCGCGTAGCAGGAGAGATGTTACAGGGAGGTCACAGAGGACACAGAGTCAGAAACAGAGAGATTGAGAAAGCACAGGTGATGAGATACCGCCCGCGCTTGCTATCACCCGATGCTGCCGCTTTCAGTGCGGCGATGCATGTCTCAACACACGTTGCTAGGAGGCCCGATGACCGCTCCCGCTGATTCCCGCCATTTCACGCTCCAGCCTATCGCTGAGGGCGTCTACGCTGCCATCGCGCGGGACGGCGCGGGCGCGATGTCCAATGCCGGCATCGTAGATCTTGGCGACCGCACGCTGGTCTTCGACACGTTCATGACGCCGCAGGCAGCCGAGGATCTGTGTGCCGCCGCTGAGGCGCTGATCGGCCACCCCATCGCCTATGTCGTCAACTCGCACTGGCACGACGACCACGTGCGCGGCAATCAAGCGTTCCCGAACGCGGAGATCGCCGCCACCGACCGCACGAGCCTGCTCATGGCCACCAAGACCCCTGAGAGTGCCGAGCGCTATCGCGAGCGGGCACCCGGCCACGTCGCTGGCCTGCGCGAGCAATACGCCGCCACGAGCGACGAGCGCGAGCGCGCCCGGCTGGCGCTGGAGATTAGCGAGGGCGAGGAAATCCTCGCGTCGCTGCCGACGTTGGAGCTGCGACTGCCGACGCACACCTTCCACGACCGTCTGACCTTCCGCGGCCCCGCTCGCGAGGCGCAACTCCTCTCCTACGGCGGCGGCCACACCGAGAGCGACGCGTTCGTCTACCTGCCCGCCGAGCGCATCCTCTTCGCTGGCGATCTAGTGGTCCACCGCACGCACCCGTGGATGGGCCACGGCAACCCCGACGAGTGGCCGCGCATCCTCGACCGGCTGGAGGCGCTCGATATCGGCCCGCTGGTCCCTGGCCACGGCCCGCTCGCCGGACGTGACGCCATTGGCGCAGTGCGTGCGTACCTTGGCGACGTGCAGAAGCTCGCCGCGGGGCTCCTCCTCGCGGGCAACGGCCCCGACGACCTGGCGCAGGCTCCCTTGCCTGATGCCTACGCCGCCTGGGATGCACCGGAGGTTTTTGCGGGCAACATGCACTTCCTCGGCGAGCATCTGGCCGCCCAGGCAAACGTCCAGAGCAGCCCACCCAGCACACCGATGCCGTAGGGGCAACGCATGCATCGCCCGCTTCCCGTCGCACATTGAAACGGACCCGACCAGATGCCTGAAACCTCCATCCTCGACCGCATCGCCGCCGTCACCCGCGCCGATCTCACTGAGCGCAAGGCCGCCGTCCCGCTCGATACACTGCGCGGGCGGATCGCCACGGCTCCCACGCCGCGTTCGTTTCGCGATGCCATCACACCGGCACCCGGCGGCTCCGCGCGTCTGATCGCCGAGATCAAGCGTGCCTCGCCCTCGAAGGGGCTGCTGGCGGAGGATTTCGATCCGGTGGAGCAGGCACAGGCGTACGCGCGTGGCGGCGCGGCGGCGATCAGCGTGCTCACCGAGCCGCACTTCTTCCAGGGCAGTCTGGACCACCTGGCGGCCGTTCGTGCCGCGGTGAACCTCCCTATCCTGCGCAAGGACTTCATCCTCGATCCGTATCAGGTCTACGAGGCGCGCGCGTACGGCGCCGACGCGGTGCTGCTGATCTGCGCGCTGCTCGACGACGCGACGCTGGCTGACCTGCTCGCCCTCACTCGTAAGCTCGACATGCAGGCGCTGGTCGAAACGCATGATGCCGCCGAGGTCCGCCGCGCGCGCGCCGTGGGTGCCGACGTGATCGGCGTCAACAGCCGCGATCTGCGCACATTCGAGGTACATGAGACGGTCGTGCGTGACCTGCGGCCGCTCGTGCCGTCCGGCTGCACCTTCGTCGCCGAGAGCGGCATCAGCAGTACGACCGATGCTGCCCGCGCGCGAGCCTTCGGCGCCGATGCGATACTGGTGGGCGAGGCGCTGATGCGTGCGGAGGATCCCGAGGCCAGGGCGCGCGAGCTTGCCGCGGCGCCGGGCGGAGCGACGGCCTATGTATTCTGTGGCATCCACCAGGCGCCGCCGATCGTCAAGCTCTGTGGCCTGACGACGACGGAGCACGCCAAGCTGGCCGTCGGGCTTGGTGCGAATCTGGTGGGCCTAATCTTCTATCCATCCAGCCATCGCAACGTTTCAGTTCAGCAGGCGCACGCCGTCGCCAGTGTCGCCCACAGAGCGGGCATGCTCGCCGCCGGCATCTTCGTCAACGAGCCGCTGGATGATCTCCTGCGAACGGTTCAGGCTGCGAGCCTGAGCGCCATCCAGCTCAGTGGCGATGAGTCCCCAGCATACGTGCGGGAGCTAATTTCGCGGACGCGACAGCCCGTCATCAAGGCATTGCGTTTGCAGAGCGAGGCCGATCTCGCGCGACTGGAAGAGTACGCGCTGGCTGACGCGACGCTGCTGATTGACACGCCCGCGCCCGACGGCACCTACGGTGGCACCGGCCGCACCGGCGATTGGGCGCTTGCGCGTGAGGCCGCGCGGCGCTGGCCGATCATCCTCTCGGGTGGGCTGACGCCTGAGAACGTGGCCGACGCTATTGCCAGAGTCCGGCCGGCAGGTGTGGACGTCAGCTCCGGCATCGAGACGGCGCGCGTCAAAGATCCTGCCAAG
>DASUBU010000105.1:0-4345 GCA_035763125.1 Ktedonobacterales bacterium | reverse complement strand
ACGTCGAGCGGCGCGCGCGTGGCGGGCGTCTCGGCGAGCATCAGCGTATCCTCTCTCCAGGCATGCGGCGAGCGCCTTCCCGCCGCTGCCCCATTCTACGTCATGGTTCGTGCCGCGTTGTGGCAGCCACCCAAGCGGATGGATCATCAGGTTGAGCCGGGATCGGCGCGCGTGTTTGCTGGCTACACCGCATCGCGCTGGCGGGCGTGGTAGACTCGCGCTCAGACGACATGGAGCGACGTTCCACCTGAAGTATCATGAGGGATGCGCCATGACGACCGACGCCAGCAGCCGAGTCTTTGCCACGACGAGCGAGTGGGGACTGCGCCAGGAGCTGCCGCCGATGCGGCTCTGGCACAAGGCCAAGAAGCTGGGCATCTGGAATCCGCAGGATATTGACTTCTCGCAGGATATCGTGGACTGGCAGGAGATGAGCGAGCGCCAGCGCACGGGGCTGGAGCGCCAGTCCGCGCTCTTCCTGGCCGGCGAGGAGTCGGTGACGCTCGATCTGCTGCCGCTGATCATGGTGATCGCGCGCGAGGGGCGCATCGAGGAGGAGATGTTCCTCACGTCGTTTCTGTGGGAGGAGGCCAAGCATGTCGAGGCCTTCCGCCGCTTCTTCGACGACGTCGCCCAGAACCATTCCGACCTCAGCCACTACCACGGGCCGAGCTACCGCCGCATCTTCTACGACGAGCTGCCCAGCGCCATGAACCGGCTGCTGACCGATGCCTCGCCGGTGGCGCAGGTGCGCGCCTCGGTCACCTACAACCTGATCGTCGAGGGGGTGCTGGCCGAGACGGGCTACTACGGCTACATGCGCACGCTGACCGAGCAGGGCACGATGCCGGGCATGCAGCAGCTCGTCGGGCTGGTCAAGCGCGACGAGTCTCGCCACATCGCGTTCGCGATCTACTTCCTCTCGCGGCTGATGGCCGAGTACGGCGACGTGGTGTGGGAGGCGCTGCAAGCGCGCATGAACGAGCTGCTGCCGCTGACGCTAGGCGTGGTCAACGACTCATACGACGCCTGGGGCGACGAGCCGCCGCCGTTCGATCTGTCGCGCGACGAGGTGCTGACCTACGCGACGACGCAGTTCCAGAAGCGGCTCCAGCGCATCGAGCGCGCCCGCGGCCAGACACTCGACGAGATCAACCGCGTGGCCAACGAGCTGGACGAAGCCGAGGCATAGCGACTACACCGCCGCCAGCATCGCCAGCGCGCAGCGCGCCTCCTGCCGGACGCTCTCGTCGGCCTCTTCGCGTAGGGCGGCCTCCAGCGCGGCGCGGGCGACGTCTCCACGGAGGCGGCCAAGTGCCCAGGCGGCGTGGCCGCGCACCAGCGGCTCGTCGTGCGCGCGCAGCGTGTGGATCAGCGGGGGAATGGCGACCGGATCGCCGAGATTGCCCAGCGCCACGCAGACGTTGCGCAGCAGCCCCCGCCGCTTGGCGCGCTTGATCGGGCTGTGGCGGAAGCGCTCGCGAAACTCCTCCTCGCCGAGCGAGAGCAGCGGGATCAACGCCGGGCTGGAGCCGGTTGCCGCCCGCGGCTGAAACTCGAGGCGCTCGCCGCGCCTGCCCAGACCGCCGGCCGCATGCAGCCGGCGCTCCGCGACGTGGTTGACGGGGCAGACCTCCTGGCAGATGTCGCAGCCGAAGACGTGGTTGCCGATCAGCGGTCGCAGCTCGACCGGAATCGCGCCGCGCAGCTCGATGGTCAGGAACGAGATGCAGCGACGGTTGTCCAGCACGTAGGGCGCGACGATAGCGCCGGTCGGGCAGGCCTCGATGCAGCGCACGCAGGCGCCGCAGTTGGCGGCCAGCGGCGGATCGGGCGCCAGCTCCAGGCTGGTGACGAGCGAGGCCAGGAAGACCCACGACCCCCAGCCCTTGGTGAGGATCATCGTGTTCTTGCCGTACCACCCTAGGCCGGAGCGCTGGGCGACGGCGCGATCCACCATGCGCCCGGTATCCACGAAGGGGATTGTCTTCTCGTGGCCCGGCGGGGCGAGCGTGCGCACATAGTCGGCTAGCGCGTCCAGCCGGCGGCGGATCACCTCGTGGTAGTCGTCGCCCCAAGCGTAGCGCGAGAGGCGGCCGTGCGGGTCGCCGGGCGTCGTGCGGTCGGCTGGCGCGTCGGTGAGGTAAAATGTCGCCAGCGCGATCACCGAGCGCGCCGCGGGCAGCAGCGCACGCGGATTGGCGGCCACCTCCGCGCGTTCGGCGGTGAACCAGTCCAGCCCGTCCATCAGGCGGGCGGCGATGCGCTCTTTGAGAGCACGCTCGGCGGCGGGGAACGGCTCGGCGTTGGTGACGCGAACGAGATCGAAGCCCAGCGCGGCGGCGCGATCCTTGATCTGCTCGGTGCGCTCCGTAGTCGTGATATCCAGCATAGGCGTAGTATATCGCGTAGGATGTGCAGCAGCGATGGCGCGCGGGTGCCCATCGTAGGGGCGTGTTGCGCACGCCTGGCGCAGCGCACAACGGCCGTTCGTACCAGCGGCATTGCGCTTGTAAGCACGGCATTCTTATACTGCGGTGGGACGTGCCACACACAACGGCGTGGGCCACAGACGAGGGGGCACCGGCATGCAAGATCAGCGACAGCGCGCCGAGATTGCCGAGCGCGTCGAGCGGCGGCGGCAGGAGATCCGGCAGCGCCACGACGTCAGTCAGACGATCCGCAAACTTTCCACGTCGAGCAGCCGCAACCCAACGCCGATGCCTCGCCGGCGCTCCACCACCCTCACGCTGATCCTGGGCGGCCTGGGAGCGGTGGCCGTGGTGGCGCTGCTTATCACCGCGATTGCCCTCACCACCTTCGTCGCCTCGGTGCGGGGCGCAATCAGCGACCCGACCAGCACCGCCGACCAGTTCTACAGTGCGTTGCACCAGCAAGATTACCAGCAGGCGTACTCGTATCTCTCGAAGAACGCGCAGGCGCACCTCTCCGAGACAGCCTTCACCAACCAGTACGGCAGCCTCGACACCACGCAAGGCATCGTGGATAGCTACACCGTCAGCTCCAGCAGCACCAACGGCAATGCGGCGACAGTAGCGATGATCATCGTCCGGCGCGGCAATCTCACCACCGGCCAGCAGCAGACACTGGCGCTCGTGCAGCAGGACGGCAATTGGCGCATTGACAGCATCGTGCTCGGCGGAGCTGTCCCCGCGCCGACACAGTCCTCATCGTAGCAGCCCTTCGCAGCAGAATCGGCATTACTCCCGCTCTAGCGCCTGTTCGACCGCCGCAACGGCACGTGCCACGTCGTGCTCGCTTGTTTGCCAGTTGCACACCGACACCCGCATGCACCGTTGCCCGCGCCAGGTCGTCCCGCTGAAGAAGGCTTCGCCCGCCGCTGCAATGCGGGCTATCACGGCGTCGGTCCGCTGGTCGTGATGAGTCGGGGTGGCATCGGGCCTCATATCCAGGAAACGAACCAACCCCTGATTGATCTGCGGTGCCCAGACGACTTCAGCTCCCGGTAAGCTCCCGATCCGCATGACCAGCGTGTGCGCATGACGACAACTGCGCTCGATCAGATCGGTGACGCCATCTCTGCCTAATTGCCGTAGCGCGGCATACGTCGCGACCCCCCGCGCGCGCCGCGACCATTCGGGATTCCAGTCGCTTGGATCGCGGGCCTCCTCCGCATGCACCACGTAGCTCGCCTGCTGGGCCATCGCGCCGCGGTGTGCGTCTGCGTGGGCGACAAACGCATAACCGCAGTCGTAGGGGGTATTCAGCCACTTGTGGCCGTCCGCCACCCAGGAGTCCGCCTGCTCTACGCCGTTCAGGAGGTGCCGGTAGGAAGGTGAGGCCTGCGCCCATAGTCCGAAGGCGCCGTCAACGTGAACCCAGGCGTTGGCGTGGTGGGCCAGCGGGATCAGACTGGTAAACGGATCATACGCGCCGATGTTGAGGTCACCTGCCTGGAGCACGACAATCGTGGGGACATCTGGCTGCTCGGCGAGCGCCTGGCTCAGCGTGGCTGGGAGGAGACGCCCGCATTCATCGGCGGGCAGCTCAACCAGGGATCTGGTCCCTAGACCTAACAAGCGCACCGCTCGCTCGACTGATCTGTGATGCTCGGTGCTCGTCAGCACGCGCGGGCGTGGGGCACCGGCCAGTCCGTCGCGCTCCACATCCCAGCCAAGTCGCGCCAGCAACGCATGGCGAGCCGCGGCAAGACAGGTCACGTGCGCCATCTGAGTCCCAGTGACCAGGGCGAGACTCGCCCCTTGCGGCAGCCCAAATATCTCCTTCAGCCAGGCGCCGCACACTTCTTCGATCACGGCGACGGCTGGGCCGCCGGTCACGCGGGCCGCATTCTGATCCCAGG
>DASUBU010000104.1:0-2200 GCA_035763125.1 Ktedonobacterales bacterium | reverse complement strand
GATCTCTTTCGATGGTGATGACTACGCAGGCCGATTGAGAGTGTCCATGAGCCGCTGCCCTTTCTCCTCGGTATAGGCGCCTTCGTCGCGCCAGAGCACCTGTCCGTCGCGCCGCACCAGCAGGACTGCGATCGTCTCCTCCGTCGGCAGTTGCAGGGCGTCGCGGAAGGCTGGCTTATCTACGTAGAGCGTGATGGTGGCTTCCCGTGCCGCGCGATCGGGAATGCCAGCGCGCATGGCGGCATCCAGCCACCAGCGGGCGAGCGGAACACCTCGGCTGATCGTCGGCAGCTCGTAGTAGCGCACATCAGGGTGCTCGCGCGCCAGGCGCTGGGCTGCCGGAATCCAGGTGTCTATCTCGGCTTGCTGCTCGCGCTTGAAGGCGATCAGGACGAGATTGCGCTCGCCGTCGAAGTCGTCGGGGAGCGTGAACTCGCGGTGCTCCAGGTTGGCGGCGTGCACGCGCGGAAATCGGGCCAGATGGATTGCGCCTCTCTCTTTGCTCTCCTCGTAGATGCCCTCTCCCGACCCACTCATGGTATCCTCCTCGTGTCGGCTCGGTGCTCTCACCGTGTGCTCTTCAGAATGCCCCTGTATGCCCCTGTATGCCCCTGTATGTCTCTGTGTTGCTCAGTGCTTCTCGAAGTGGCCGGTGCGCTCACCCAGCCGAATGCGATAGACCGTGGCCTGTCGCCCAGCTCCCGCCCCAGCCGTCTGCGCTTGCTCCGCGTGTGGATGGGGCCCCGTAGCTTGCCCGGTGCTGGTCTCGCTGACCATCAGCGGCATGAGCCGATCCATCAGCACGCGCATGCCAGCCTCTGCCGCCGCCCCTTGCAGCTCCTCGAAGGTGCCCCAGGCGATCACACGTTGCCAATGGGCCAGATCCTCGACGAGCTCGACCTCAAAGCAGACGCTCGGATGGCTCCGCAGTGCGCGTAGCTTCATGCCGTCGGCAGAGTGACCGTACACGTATTCGCCGTCGCACGCGTAGGTGATCGGCACGAGGTACACGCGATCCCCCGCCAGGCAGCCGATGCGCCCAATGACCGCGCCGCGAAGCACCTGATCAATTTGTTGCCGGTTCAATGTGCCAAGCATACGGATGGCTCCTTCTCGTCGTGTCTCGTGGCGTGCCGGTCGCGTCTTCTGTGCGTCCACTGGGGGCGGCCGCGCGTTCACATCAGTATCCGCCCTCCTCGGTGCCGCGCACCTTGCCCCAGAAGAGGCGGTACACGTAGACGAAGTAGACGGCGGCCAGCGCCATGCCGATCAGCCACCAGATCAAGCCGACCGTCTGGCCGTACAGCGAGCCGGAGGCGTTGGAGATTGTGAGGCTGTTGGCGGGGTTGACCGCGGGCAGCACCATCGGGTAGAGCGCGACGAGCGAGCTCCACATCATGCCGGCCAGGTACGCGCCGGAGGCGAAGAGCGCGTAGAGATCGCGCTCACTCCGCCGGAAGTACTCGACGGCGGCCAGCCCTGCCACGGCGAGCAGCGGAAAGATGACGCCCCAGGGACGGGCGCGGAAGCCTTCGAGCACGGCGGGCTGCACCCAGAACGTTGCCAGCGTGCCAAGGACGGTGAGGACGATGGTGGCGAGCCAGGCCAGGCGCGCGATGCGCCGGGCGCGCTGCTGCAGCGGCCCCAGCGTCTTGACGGCGATGTAGTTCGCGCCGTGCATGGTGAGCGCCGCCAGCGCCAGCAGCCCGATCAGGATGGTGTACCAGTCGAGGATGCCAGGCGTCGCGCTGAAGGGGCTGAAGTTGGTCCAGAGGGGCTCGAAGAAGGTGCTGCGCCCGTCCAGCGGCACGCCGCGCACGACATTGCCGGCCGCGGCACCAAAGAAGACGGCGAGCAGCGCGCTTCCCAGAAAGAATGCGCCGTCCCATAGGCCGGCCCAGACCAGATTGGCGAAGTGGCCGCGCAGCTCGACCGCCACACCACGCAGAATGAGGAGCCAGAGCACGATCATCAATGGTAGGTAGAAGCCGCTGAAGCTGACCGCGTAGAGCACGGGGAAGGCGAAGAACAGCGTGCCGCCGGCGGCGATCAACCAGACTTCGTTGCCGTCCCAGACCGGCCCGATGGCGCGCAAGATGGTGCGCCGCTCGGTGTTGTCGCGTGCGGCGACCAGGTGGATGGCGCCGGCGCCGAGGTCGAAGCCATCCAGCAGGACGTACATCGTCAGCATGAAGCCGAC
>DASUBU010000103.1:0-15559 GCA_035763125.1 Ktedonobacterales bacterium | reverse complement strand
GTCGAACATCGCCGCGTAGGCGCCGCGCTCGGCAGGGAAGTCGGTCGGCCCATTGGTATAGAAGCGATAGTAGAACATCTGGCTGGCGACCACGTACTGGATGCCCTGGTCGCTGTACCAGCTCAGTGGCTCGGTGTAGAGCCCGCCACGCAGGTAGATGAGCTGGAAGCGCCGCGGATCGAGCGTCACCGAATACGACTCGTAGGCGATCTTGGCGCCCGCCGGCACGTGCGCGTTGATCCAGGTGCTCGCCGTCGCCTGCACGTCCGGCTCGGAGCGGATCGTGTTCTGCTGGATGGTGCGGCCAAGTGTGGGCAGGAAAGCGGCCAGCAGCAGTAGGCCGAGCAGCGTGCCGCGCACCGCGGGGCGCGCCAGTGGGCGCGTGAGTGCGAACGGCAGCGGTCGCGCGGCAAACGCCGCCAGCAGCCCACCGACCCAGAGGATACCCTCAGCCGCCAAGAGCGCCAGCAGCGGCCACAGCGGCACCAGATTGCGCTCGAAGTGAACCTTGGGTGAGGCGACGAGGATGAAGTAGGCTAACGCACCCATCGCCACGATCAGCATCTCGGTGCGGCGGCGCAAGAGCGCGTGGAGCAGCCCCACTACCGCCAGCACACTCAGCAGCGTCTCATTGTGAGCGAACATCTCTTGCAGCGTGAAGACCAGCGACGAGCCCGCCACGCCCAGGTGGCCCTCCACGCCGTAATGCAGAAAGACCGAATCCACGTCATTCAGGAATGCCGGCCAATTCAGCACCGCGTAGGGTGTGGTAATCAGAAACGCCAACGGGGCAAGCGCGAAAGCCAGCAGCCGTGGGTCGCGCAGCACCGTGCGCGCCGAGAGCGTCTCGCCCGCGCGCCGCCGTCGCAGCAGCACGATGCCGTACGCCGCCAGCAGCATCACTCCGCCGATAGCCACCTGATACTTGATGCCGGCGGCGACGCCGAGCGCGACACCGGCCGCCCAGAAGGCCTCGCGCCGCGCCGAGCGCACCGCCCAGACGCTGGTTGCCGCGACCAATACCATGCCGGTCGCCGAGACGCCGTCGGTGGTCGCGATCTGCGACTGGATGATGTGGAGCGGCGAGAAGGCCAGCAGCAGCGCACCGCCCAGCGCCGCCCAGGGGCCGACCAGCGTACGCCCGACGCGATAGACCGCCGTCACTGCCACCACACAGAGCAGCGCCACGCCAATGCGCATCCACAGCACCGCGTCGGGGTTGGGATAGAGGCCGAGGCCGGTCTGGTCCGGTGGCATGCCGATGGTGGTGCCGGTGACACCCTGATAGAGCAGGGCAATGGCGGCCAGGACGTAGTAGAGCAGCGAGGGGTAGATGTAGGTGGCGGGGTCGAAGGCATGGCGCTGCAGCATCGAGACTACGGTGCCATTGACCACTGGCTCGTCCGGATGGACCGCGTAGGGTAGGCCAAAGCCGATGCCCCACAGCCGCGCGGCCAGCGCCACCAGCGAGACACCGATCGTCACGCGCTCGGCGACAACCATCTGCCAGACACGCTGGCCAGGGCCGAAAGCGACCTCCATGCGCTCGTCGCTCGCGGCGTTCGGTATCTCAACCGTCGCCATCCAGAACCCCCTGGGATGCTCTGCCCTCTCTGCCGGGCAATCGTAGCACCCACTGGTGGGTGGGTCAACACGGACGCCGCATTCTGTCAACACGCGGGCCAGCGGGCGGCTTCTCTCGCGCCGTTCCCGACGTTTCAGTCCCCGCTCAGCGCGCGTCGCAGCTCCACCGGCAGCGGGATGGGCCGCTGCGTTTCGGGGTCCATCGCGACGATGGACATGCGACCCTCCGCAACCAGCTCGCCAGGCGCCGCGCCAGGGAGCACCTCGTCGTCGTCCGGCGCCCGGCGGACGATGAAGTGATCGGTCCAGGAGGTAGTGCCAATGCGCTCGACCTCGGCCGTCACGTCCAGCTCCATGTCAAAGAGCACGGCGGCGCGGAAGTCGGCGTCGAGGTGGACGCGAGGGAAGGCGATACCGTGCAGGGTGGAGGCGTAGGGCAGGCTGATGGCGCGCATCAGCGCGTGCTCGGCGACCTCGAAGTAGCGGAACATTGCGGTGAAGTGGATGCGGCCGCTGCTATCCACGTCCACAAAGGGAACACGGACGCGAATGGTGGCGCTGGGCATAGCAAAGAATCCTCGTCGGGCTGGCTGATGGCAGCCAAAGGCGCAACACCTGCGCCGCGATCATCGTCAACAGCAGAGCGGGCACCGTGGCACACACAGACCGAGACCCATCATAGCGTATGGCGGCAACCGGGCGCTGCGTCACGGGACCGTCTCGCCGCTGCTTTTGCTTGCCGTTGGGAAGCGTGCCTGTGCAATACTCTGCTCACAACGCCAGGTATGCCCGATGCCATGCCCGATGGACGGTCGGCCAAAGTTACGGGTGCTACCAGAGGGGAACGATCATGCCGCGCCACATCGAAGACATTGACATGGGGTACGACACGCTGATCGTGCCCACGCGGACGCAACGCTTTCATCTCGAGCCAAGCCCGCGTCGCGTGCGAGCCGACTTCGGCGGGGCAACCATTGCCGACAGCACGCACGTCTTGCTGCTGCGCGAAGTTGGCAGGCTGCCCGTCTACTATTTTCCCTGGTCCGACGTGCTGGCCGGCGCGCTGACGCCCTCGGAGCATTCCACAGTCTCTGAGCTCAAGGGCATGGCAACCTACTATCATGTGCGTCTGGGCGAGCGCACCGCCGAGAATGCCGCGTGGAGCTACGAAGCGCCTCCGCCCGCAGGCGGCCCTGATCTGCGGGGCTATGTGGCCTTCTACTGGAACGCCATGGACGAATGGTACGAGGAGGACGAGCGCGCATACGCCCACGCGCGCGATCCTTACAAGCTGATTGATACGCGCCGCGGCTCACGCCACGTGCGCATCGTGCTGGCGGGGACGACGCTGGCAGAGACGCGCCAGCCAACACTGCTCTTCGAGACTGGCCTGCCGGTGCGCTACTACATCCCGCTCGAAGACGTGCGCATGGACGTGCTGGAGCCGAGCAACACGCAGAGCCAGTGCGCGTACAAGGGCATGGCGTCCTATTGGTCGGCACGCATCGGCGAGCGGCTCTACCCCGATGTCGCCTGGTACTACCGAGAGCCGCTCTCGCTGGTCGCTCCGATCTCCGGCCTGATCGCCTTCTTTCAGGAGCGGGTTGACGCGATCGAGGTGGATGGGCAGACCGTGGAGCGGCCGCGGACGCCCTGGTCGTCGTAGCGCGCGTGCATGCGAATTGTCACGACGACTGGCTGTCAGTGGTGCTGGTCGGCGTGACATCGGCGGCTGCGGCGGCTGCGGCGGCTGCGGTCGGGCGCGGCGGGCGGCGCGAGGGGCGGGCACGGCGCTTCGCCTCGGCGGCGGTCTTCAGGCTCGGCACAGCCAGGCGCACGTAGAGGAAGGCCAGCACGAAGATCACCAGCGTCACGCCCAACGGCAGCGGATAGATCGCGCCGGAGGGCGACACACCCAGCGCGGCGGAGATGGCCAGCGCGCCGAAAATGACGATGGCGACAATTGGCACCGTCCAGCCCAGGGGGATGCGGAACGAGCGCGCGGCATCGGGCTGGCGCCGGCGCAGGCGAATCACACAGAGCCCGGCGACGGTGTAGATCAGCCCTTCGAGCACGGCGCCGACCAGGATCAGCGTGTAGTAGGCATTGGAGTAGGCCACCAGCACAGCCACCGCCGCGGAGCTTGCCGCCAGCGCGATCACCGTGAACCAGGGCACCAACCGGTCGCTGAGGCTCGCGAAGATCGGCGGCAGCGTGGCCTCGCGCGCGGCGGCATAGAGGAAGCGCGAAGCAGTGGCGAATCCACCGTTAAACGTCATCACGCCGGTGAAGAGCGTCGCGGCCAGCATCCAGAGCACGCCGAGCTGGCCGAGTGCGCGCTGGCCAAGCAGCATCTGCGGGACGGCGGAGCAGAGCTGATCGTCTGCGCCGATGTGGGTGCAGAGTGTGTTGATGCCGAGCAGGTTGGTCGCGGCGACGGTGAAGAGCGCGTACGAGACGAAGAGCAGCCCCAGCGAGATGAACATGCCGCGCGGAATCTGCGTGGTGTCGTTGATCTCCTCGGAGAGCGGCGTCACCCACTCGAAGGCCGAGAAGGTGAACACGCCGACCGCCACCGCGTTGAAGAGGTTGCCCGGCTGGTGGAGCGCGGCGAACGGCGTGTGGAGCTGGAAGCCGCCATGGGCGAGCGCGATGATCGAGATGGCGGCCAGCGAGATCAGCAGCGCGAAAGTCGTAAAGTCTTGCAGGATGCCGGCGATCTTAATACCGAGCAGGTTGGCCGCGGCGGCCAGGCCCAGGATCAGAAAGATCCACAGCAGGACAGGCGTATCGGGGAAGACGAAGCTGATGGCGCGGCCGACGACGTAGCTATCGGCGGCGATCACGGCGACGACGGTCAGCACGTAGCCGAAGGTGACGGTGAGCGAGGTGCCTTCGTTGAAGGCGGCCGTGATGTACTGGCGGATGGCGGCGGCGGTGGGATAGAGCGCGTTGAGCTCCGAGAAGCACAGCGCGGCGAGCAGCGCCAGCGCTCCCGCGATCAACAGCGCGATCCAGGCGGAGTCGCCAGCCAGGAAGGCGGCGATCTGCACGCACGAGAGCAGCGAGATGGCGGCATAGGCAAGCCCAGTGCTGGTGGAGATGACGGTGCGGAAGGGCAGCACACGGCGCAGGTGACTGGCGGTAGTGGGCGCGGAGGCGGGGGCGGCGCTCATAGCGGGGGCGCTCCTATCAGAGGTTGATCGTGGCGTTCAGGCGCGGCGCAGGTCCTATCGAGAGGCATCGTAGCATGGCCGTCCAGCATGGCGTGCGCGATGGTCAGGATGATGCGATGATCCACTTTGTGCTCCCAGACCGCGGAAGGGGCCGGTGCGGCCCAGGGGCCTCCCCACTGGGGACAGGGCAGCTATCGCCCGCCCGCCCGCGCCGGCCTCTCGCGCGCCCGGCGACCAGTGAATGGCCCTGGGGCGATGATCGGCGTTGCTTGCCATGGCAGTCGGCACGCGATATGCTGCAAGAGCGCAGTTGTAGGGAGCGCCTGCCCGCTGTGCTGCCCACCCCAACGTTGCGCCGTTCAGAAGGTCGCGCCTGTGCATTCCAGAGATAGCGGTAACGAGTTCCATTCCCCTCATCATTCACATCCCTCGCATCCACAGCCGCTTGCCGCCCAGTCGTCAATCTTCACGCCGCTCACGCTGCCCGCCGACCGCGCCCTGGCGCTCGATGAGCTTTCACGCACCGCGCTGGAGCATCTTGCGGAGCCAGACCTCATGCGCCACCTCCTGGGCCGGCTGCGCGAGATCATGGGCGCAGACAACGCCGCCATCCTGCTCGCCCCCGATCATCTCCCGTACTTGACGATCTACACGGTAGAGGGGCCTGAAGAAGCGGTGTCCGAGCAGGTGCGCGTCCCGATTGGCGAGGGCGTCGCGGGTACCATCTTTGCCACGCAAGCGCCGCTCCTCGTTGACGACCTCACCGCCGTGCCGGTCTCCAATCCGTTCCTGCGCGAGCACCTTCGCTCGCTGATTGGCGTCCCGATCATGCTCCATGGCCACGCCATCGGCGCCCTGCATGTTGACAGCGTGCGGCCCAACCACTTCAATGAGGCTGACGTGCCATTCGTGCAGGCCATCGCCGATCGTCTCGCGCTGGCTGTGGACCACGCTCGCCTCTTCCGGATCGCCCAGAACGCCCGCCACGAAGCCGAGGCTCGCTCGCGTCAGCTCGATGCCATCTTCGCGGCCATGACCGACGCTGTCTTCGTGATGGACCGCGAGGGCCGTGTCGTCCAGATGAATGCCGCCGCCCACGATCTGTTGGGGTTGGCCGAGTCCGACGACTTCTACGCGCGCCCACTGGAGGAGCGTCCCCTCGCGACCGCGACGCTCGATGCGACGGGCCGTCCTCTTCCAGTAGACTTGTGGCCGACCCAGCGCATCTTGCGCGGCCAGGTGCTCACTGGCCGTGACGCTGTTGACGTCACTGTGCGTCGTGCCGACGGTAGGCTCGTCGAGCTGAGCATCACCGGCGCTCCCATTCGCGATGAGAACGGCGCGGTCGTTGCCAGCGTCAGCATCTGCCGTGACGTGACCGAGCGCCGCCAGCTGGAGCGCCGCACCCGCGAATCTCTCGACGCGCTGCTCCAGATGGCCCAAACGCTGGTCACGCTGCCCGCGGGACTGCCGGCTGCTGGCGAGTCTCCGCAGACGCTCGGCGCGGAGGATGCGGAGCAGCCGGCAGGAGTGGAGCACCGCATTGCGCACCAGCTCGCCGTGCTTACTAGCGACGTTGTGGGCTGCACGCGCGTCGGCATCGTGTCGGTTGAGCCCGAAAGCGAGCGGATACACGCGATTGCCGTGGTCGGCCTCTCACCAGAGCAGGAGAGGCAATGGTGGTCCGAGCAACGCCAGCGCGAAGCGCAAGGCGCACGCCTGAGCGATAGCACAGACGCCGACGTGCTGGCCCGCATCCGCGCCGGAGAGGCTTTCGTGCTCGACATGACGAAGCCGCCGTACAACGAGCGCCCCAACCCCTACGGCATCACCGCCGTGCTGGTCGCTCCGATGCAGGCTGGCGGCACGCTCGTCGGTATCCTCACCCTGGATTTCGGGGGCCCGCGACACATCTTGACCGCGGATGAGATCGCCCTGGCGGGGGCGGTCGCGCAGCTAGCCGCGGTGGTGCTGGAGCGCGATCGGCTCTTGCGTGAGCGTGCCCGGTCCGAGGCGCACGTGCTGGCGTTGCATGAAGCCCAGGCCACGATGGACAGCTTCATTGGCGTCGCCGGCCACGAGCTCAAGACGCCCCTCACCACCGCCGTGGCGAGCAGCCAGCTTGCCGCGCGCCGCCTCCAGTCGCTTGCCGCCGCCATCCGCGCGCTCGACGCTCCGGGTGCCGAGAGCCTGGAGCCGCTGATCGCTCCACTCGAGAAGCTGATAGATCGCATTAGTGCCGCGGCCCACCGCCAGGGCCGCCTGGTGGACGATCTGCTCGACGTGTCTCGTATCCAGTCCGGCCGGCTGGAGTTGGAGCGCCAGCCGCTCGATCTGCGCCAGCTTGTTGCGGAGGTCGTGGAGGAGCAGCGGCTGCACCATCCAGGGCGGACTGTGCTACTCCGGCTGCCAGGCGCGGAGGTGCGCGTGCTTGCCGATCCCGATCGCATCGGCCAGGCAGTCACCAACCTGCTGACAAACGCCCTGAAGTACTCGCCGTCTAATGCCTCGGTTACCGTCCAGGTGCGTGTCCAGGGCAACATGGCCCAGGTGCGCGTGCGCGACCGCGGCCCTGGCATCCCGCCCGACGAGCAGGCCTACGTCTGGAATCGCTTCCACCGTGTGCCGGGCGTCGAGGTCCAATCTGGCTCGGGCGTCGGCCTCGGCCTAGGTCTCTACATCACGCACGAGATCGTCGAGCGCCATGAAGGTGAGACCGGAGTCGTCAGCGCACCCAGCAGAGGCTCAACGTTCTGGTTCGCCTTGCCCCTCGCCGATCCTGGCGCTCAGGACTGAGCCGCTCACTCCGTCTGCCGCTGGCAGCGCAGCGAGAACGGCTTCGAGGACGGCGGCGACGCCGTCTCGATCGTTGGTCGCGGTGACGTGAGTTGCTACGGCTTTGAGGTCCGCGATGGCATTGCCCATCGCGACGCCGGTGCCAGCCGCAGCGATCAGCTCCAGGTCGTTGTGGTCGTCGCCAAAGGCGATCACATCGGCCAGCGAGAGGCCGACGCGGTCCAGCAGCGCGGCCAGCGCCAGCGCCTTCGAGACGCCCGGCGCCATGATGTGGCCGAGGCAGCCGCGGTCGGTGACGCAGACGCTATACTCCTCCGGCAACGCGGCGCGCAGAGCGGCAAGGTTCGGCACCTCGTCGGCGGCGAAGAGGATCTTTGAGACCGGCTGTGTGATGGCGGCGCGCAGATCCACCACGCTGTGCTCCCAGGGTTGGCGCAGCGGACGATTGGCATAGAGCCGGTCATCGAATTCGGCACAGATGGTGGCGGCTGGGGCATGTGTCTCGATCGCCGCGAGCAGCGCATGGGCATGCTCCGGCGCGATGGCGCGATGAATGACACGGCGTCCGGCATGCCAGACCTCGGCGCCGTTGTAGCAGATCCAGGTGACGGCGGGGAAGTCGGGTGGCAGCAGGGCGGCAACCGAGCGTGGCGGGCGGGCGCTGGCGATCACCGGGCGGATATCGCGCCCAGCACAGGCGCGCACGGCGGCGGAGTTGCGCGCCGAAACGCTCCCGTCGCTGGCGAGCAGCGTACCGTCAAGGTCGAGGGCTACGACGCGCGGACGGTGCGCCGCGTCGCGAGAGGTGGGCACGCGCAGGGGCGTGGAGGAGGGGCCTATTCTCGCGGCCCCACGGGGATCATTGGCGAGCGTCATCGGGGATCCGGCTCTCTGTGGCAAGCGAGGCGCGTGAGATAGCCGAGGCCGCGCTACGGCTGTGCTTCGCATGCTAGCACGCTTGTCCAGTTTCAGTGCCGCGGCCAGGACCAATACCGAGATCGGTGAGGCATCAAGCCCGTCCGGCCGTGCGCCACGGCAAGCGGGCATGCGTGGCGCGCATTCGCGTGTTGGAGACTGGCAGGAATTGTGCGTTGCCAGAGGGTGCGACACGCTCGGCTCGCATCGTGGTTGGCATAAGGAGCATCGCCGCTATGCCAGGCTCACTGCACATCGGCAAGATCTTCGGCATCAGCATAGACATCAACTATAGCTGGCTCATCATCCTGGTCCTCTTGACCTTTTCGCTGGCCGTCGGCTGGTTCCAGGCAATCTACCGCGGCTGGCCGTCGGCGGTCTACTGGATCGTGGCGCTGGTCGCCGCGCTGCTGCTCTTCGTCTCGGTGCTGGTGCACGAGCTGGCGCACTCCTTCGTCGCCAGGGCGCGCGGTGTGCCGGTCAGCAGCATCACGCTCTTCGTCTTTGGCGGCGTCTCCAACATCGAGCAGGAGCCACCCGATGCCAAAACAGAGTTCCTGATCACAGTTGTCGGCCCCCTGGCGAGCTTCGTGATCGCGGGCGTGTCGTGGCTGCTGGCCCTCGCCGTCAGGCCGTTCAACGTCTATCTCGATGCGATCTTGTTCTACCTGGCGGTGGCGAACCTGCTGCTGGGTGCCTTCAACCTGATTCCGGGCTTCCCGCTGGATGGCGGGCGTGTGCTGCGCTCGATCATCTGGGGTGCGACTGGCAGCCTGAGGACGGCGACAACCTGGGCAACGCGCGTCGGGCAGGCTGTCGCGTACCTCTTCATCATTTGGGGCATCTTTCAGCTCTTCACCGGCAACTTCCTGGGTGGGATCTGGATCGCGTTCATCGGCTGGTTTCTGCTGAGCGCGGCGCAGGCGGCCAATAGCCAGGTGCAGCTCCAATATCTGCTGAAGGGCGTGACCGTGGCCGACGTGATGAACCGCACGCCGCAGACAGTTCCGGGAGATATCACCGTCAAGCAGTTTGTCGAGGATTACGCCCTCTCGCGCGGCATACGCACGGCGCTGGTGACGGAGGACGGCCGGCTGCAAGGACTGGTCACCCTGGCCGATCTGAGCCGGGTGCCGCGCGAGATCTGGGAGCGTGAGCCGGTGGAGCGGGCGATGGTGCCGCTGGACCGCGTGCATGCCGTCGCGCCGGGCCAGAGCCTCAACGACGTGCTGCCGATCCTGGCGAAGTACGATCTCAACCAGGTGCCGGTGGTGCAGGATGGGCAGGTGGTGGGCTTGCTGAGCCGCGACCGCATCATGCAGTACATCGAGATTCGGCGCGAGGTGGGCGCTCCGCCGCGACTGGAGCGCTCCGCGCCGCCGCAGCCGCAGTACCCGCGCGGGCCGACCGCTCCCGTGTAGGAAGTCCGCCTGCCGCTGCTGGTGTGTGCCTCAGCGGCGCGTGATCCGCTACAATAGCCTCTGCAGCGGCGGCCGTCGCGGTGTGACGGGAACCTCGCCGAGCGGAGGTACGCGGACGCGGGCATGAAAACAGAGTCATCAGACGAGGCGCTGCGCGATGGCGTCGCAGCGCGCGAACGCGCGGAGGGAGCCGCAGCGTCGCCATCAACGGCTTCCACGCTGCCCGCCAGGCGCTCCCGCGCTGGCTCGTGGCATGTCATGCGCAACCGCGACTACGCGCTGCTCTTCTGGGGTCAGATGGTTTCGTCGGCGGGCACGCAGATGCGCGCGGTGGCGCTGCTGTGGCAGATCTATCTGGTCTCGCACTCGAACGTTGCGGTCGGCGCGCTGGGGCTGGTGCAGGCGATCCCGCGATTGGCGCTCTCGCTGCTGGGCGGTGTCTTCGCCGATGCGCTAGACCGCAAGCGCATGTTGCTGGTGATCAATGTCTCGCTGGCAGTGACCTCGGCGGTGCTGGCGCTGACGACCATCTTCCATATCATCAACCTGCCGATCATCTACGCGGTGGCGCTGGCCTCATCGGCACTCTCGGCCTTCGAGTTTCCCACCCGCCAGGCGATCGTGCCGACGCTGGTGACGCGCGCGGAGCTCTCGGACGCCCTCTCGCTCAACATGGTAAGCATGCAGCTCACCTCCATCGTGGCGACCGCGCTCGGCGGCTTCATGATCGCCTGGATTGGCCTGGCCAGCACCTACTGGTTCGACGCGCTGTCGTATCTGGTCGTGGTGGCGGCGCTGCTGGCGATGGTCGTGCCGGCGCTGGCGGCGGCGCAGCGGGCGAAGGTGGGCGTCGAGGCGTTTGCTGAGGGCTGGCGCTTCCTGCAGGCGCACCCGATCATCCTGGCGTCGCTCTCGCTGGACTTCTTCGCGACGTTCTTCGGCTCGCCACGTGCGCTGCTGCCCTTTTACGCGACCAACGTCTATCACACGGGCGCGGCGGGATTGGGTGTCTTGCTGGCGGCTACCTCGATTGGCGCGGTGGCGCTGGCGCCGCTCACCGGTCGCATTGGGCGCTTCCGGCGGCAGGGACTAGGGGTCGTGTTGGCGGTGATCGGCTGGGGAGTGGCGATCGTGCTCTTTGGCCTCGCGCCGGGCTGGCTATGGCTTGGCGTCGCCTTCCTGGCGATTGCCGGTGCGGCGGATATGGTCAGCATGATCCTGCGCGGGATCATCGTGCAGCTCACCAGCCCCGACGAGCTGCGTGGCCGGATGAGCGCGGTGAGCTCGATGTTTACCATCGGCGGGCCCATGCTGGGGCAGTTCGAGTCGGGCGTGGTGGCGGCCATCCTGACGCCGGAGCTTTCGGTGGTCGGCGGCGGCCTGGCGACGATCGCGGCGACACTGCTGATCGCGGCGAAGGTGCCAGTGCTGCTGAAATCGCGCCTGCAGTAGCTCGTGCGACATGCTGAACCGCCGCCCGCGGCTGCGCCACAGACGGCGGTCTTTTGCCTTGCGATCTTAAGCGACGGTAAACGCGGTGAGCATGCCCATCGCTGCATGGGGCTTGCCCGTTACGGGGTCTACTACGAGGCACGCGGCGACGTAGTTGCCGGGCGTGAGGCTTGTCCGCAGCCACTGCGTGGAAGCAGGCAGCGAGCCGCCGGTGCCGCCCAGCAGGACGAACGGAGGCGGTCCGGACGGCGCATTGAGGTACGTCTGAACGTCTTGCGCCGTCTTGCCAGGGGCGAGCTGTAAGATGTCGAACGCGTGGACCTGCGTGCCGGCGTTGACGATCTTGAACGTGTGCTCGCCGGGCGTGCTGATCGCTGCGGGGAGTGTAATGCTCATCTCGATGAGCGTGGCGGTGCCATTGTCCGGTGGCGCGTATGGTTGTGGCGAGCCGGAACCAGCAACCGTGAAGCTGCCAACCATGCCCATCGCGTAGTGCGGCATACCGTCCGACCCGCGAACGAGGCAGGCGACCACGTAGGTGCCAGGGACCATGACCTCGATCACGTGTACCGGCCGGTGGGGCATCGTCTCGTCAATGCCGCCCCATGGGGCGCCAAGTGTGCGCGTGGCAGCCGGCCCATGCGCGATGAGGGCCGCGATGAACTGGTCCGCGGTCACCCCAGGCTTGAGATGGAAGAACTGGGCCTGGTGAACTTGGTCGCCCTGGTTGACGAATGTGAACTCGACCGGTCCGGCGGGTACTGCGCTGGGCATGTGGAACGCAAAGTCCTGAGCTGTGATGGCGACGTGGCCGATAGCAGACACGGCGCTGGCGGCGTGGGCCGCTCCCGCGCCGCCGGAGCGGATGTCACAGCCGGAGAGCAAGAGCCCAGCCAACAGCAGCGGCAGAGCAGCGAGCGCGCAGATGTGACGCACGAGCGGGTACCTGCGCGGCGGGCGATTGGCAGTGGTTCGCATGGTTGATCCTCCTCTGGCATACAGGAAACACGCTGCTTCCCTTCCCAGTCTGCCCGCCAGCAGGACGCCCTTCCAGACATGCCTCACATTTGCGGTCATAAAAGCGCTCACATTTCTCTTCATAGAGGTGACGCCGCCACACGCGCCCATGCCGGGCCAGTCGTGCTATGATGGCGCCAACGTCAGGTACGCAGGAGTCGTTGCTGAGGGCAAAAGGGACGGATGAGGGAGTGCTGAATGGCCTCTCCGCGGATGCTCACGTTCGGCGCGCTCCTGAAACGCCATCGAGTGGTGGCGGGCCTGACTCAGGAGGAGCTGGCAGACAAGGCTGGCTTGAGCGCACGCGCGATCAGCGCGTTGGAGCGGGGCGTAAGCCATGTTCCGCGCAGAGACACTGTTGCCTTGCTGGCAGACACGTTGAATCTGGCGTCCGCGGAGCGCGCGCTCTTCGAGGCGGCTGCGCGTGAGCGTGTCTCGGCACCCCCCGTGCACGAGAGTGAAGGTGGGGTGATTGGCAACCCACCACCCATTCCGTTGGCCGGGCGGATAGCGGAGCTGGCCGTGATCGAGCGGCATCTGGCCGGCGAAGGGCCGCCCTGCTGGCTACTGGTAGGCGAGCCGGGCATCGGTAAGACGCGGCTGCTAGAAGAGGCCGCGAGGCGAGGGGTGCGGCTCGGATGGGAGGTCGTGATGGGCGGCTGCCAGCGGCAGAGCGGGCAGCGGCCATATGACCCCTTTCCGCAGGCGTTGCTCCGGGTGCTGAGTGCGCGGTCGCGGGCACGCCAGCGCCTCGATGTGCAGGGGTGTGGCTGGCTGGTGCGCCTGCTGCCGGAGCTAGCGGAAGATGGCATCCTGCCTGCGCCGACCTGGACGCTGCCGCCGGAGCAGGAGCGACGGCTGATGATCGCGGCGGTGAGGCGGCTGCTGGCGAATATCGCTCGGCCAGCGGGCACACTGCTGCTGCTGGATGATCTGCAATGGGCTGGAGCGGATGCGCTGGACTTGCTGGATGAGCTTCTGCGCGGAGCGCATGCCGACCGTCTGCGCGTGGTAGCGGCATATCGCGAGACTGAAGTCGGACCGGAGTCTCCGCTAGCTCGCCTGATGAGCGACGTCGCCCGGGAGGGGCTGATTGGGCGGCTGAGGCTCGGTCCACTGGCGGCATCCGAGGCGATGCAGCTCTTGGACTCGCTGCTGGCGGAGGCGCCGGCGATACCAGACGGGACTCGCCATGAGACGCTCCGCCGCGCGGGTGGTGTGCCGTTCTTCCTCGTAAGCTGGGCACGACAGGCGCGAGGGGGCATGTCTGCTGATCCGGCGGATGGCGTGCCTGGTTCGGCAATCCCTTGGACGGTGACGGCGAGCGTCCGGCAGCGAGTCGCGGCGCTGCTGGATACTGCGCAGGATGTGATAACGGTGGTCGCGCTGGCCGGTAGCCAGGCGGACCGCCGGTTGCTCATACGCGTAGCGGCAGCGCTGGGGCAGACCGAGCCAGAGGCCGTGAGCGCTCTTGAAGCGGCATGCCGCGCAGGACTGCTGATCGAGGCTGGCGACGACGGCTACGCCTGTAGTCATGATCTGATCCGCGACGTAGTAGTGGGGGACCTGCTGACGGCGCGACGACGCCTGCTCCATCGGCTGATAGGCGAGGCACTAGAGGGTAACGCCAGCAGCGTGGCTGCGCTCGCCTGGCACTTTGACGAAGCCGGAGAGGCTACGCGGGCACTCCCCTGCTACCTACAAGCGGGCGACGAGGCAGAGGCGGCCTACGCGCACGGCGAGGCCGAGCGGTTGTACCAGCGGGCACTGAATCTGGCCCAAGCGGCCGGCGATGGTATGCGGGAAGCAGAGGCCCAGGAGAAACGGGGATTTGCGCTCATCTGGCAAACGCGCGACGACGAGGCGCTAGAGCTGTTAGAGCAGGCGCTGGCGAGTGCGCGGCGGCGTGGCGACGGGCGCAGCACGGCGCGCATCGTGCTGCGGATGAGCCGACCCTATGTCGACCGCGGAACGCCACAGGCCGGTATCGCGCAGCTAGAAGACGTGCTGCGGATGCTGGCGGAAGGGGAACCCACACGCGAGCTCGCGCTGCTGTCCATCACGTTGACGCATCTGTATTACGGCACAGGACAATACCCTGAGGAGCTGGCGGCCGCGGAGCGGGCGCTCGTGGCCGCTCAGGCGATTGGCGATGTTGGGCTGACTGCGCATGCGCAGAGCCGGCGCGGGGCAGCGCTGGCTCTGCTTGGCCGGCTGGCGGAGGCGCTGCCGGCGCTGATGGAGTCGGCGCCAGCGGCCGAGGATGCTGGCGACTTGCCGGGGGCAATGTGGGCGTTGCATAACGCTGCTAGCGTGCGAGCGCATCTGGGCTTCTTGGATGAGGCGGAGGGTGACATCTCTCGTGCACTCGAGCTCGCCGAGCGGCTAGCCGCACCTGATTGGATCGCCGCGCAGCTCTGTGCCCGCTCGATGGTGGCATTCGCCCACGGTGACTGGCCGGCGGCGCGAGCAGACGTGGCGCGAGCCAAGGCGACGCTGGCGGCAGGTGGGGCACCCTGGGTGGCTGCGATGGTGCACGAGGCGAGTGGCCGGCTCGCGCTGGTAGCTGGCGATCATGGGGAAGCGGCGCGGCTGCTGGAGGACGCGCTGACACAGGCTGAGCACAGCGGCGATCTCCAGCGTGTGCGAGGTGCGCAGTTGGCGCAGGCCGAGTGCGAACTGCTCTCAGGCGACGCAGCGGCGGCACGCGACCGGCTACTCCCACTGCTGGATCGCCCTGGCATGGAAGAGACCGACGTGAACGCTCTGCTGCCGACGCTAGCGGAGGCGTATCTGCTGCTGGGCGCGGCAGAGGAGGCAGACGCCCTGGCGGAACGGACCTGCAAGCGACTGCGCGCGCAAGGCGACCGGCTGATACTGATGGCGGGCTTGCACGTGTGCGCGCGCGCCGCAATGCGGCGACAACGCTGGGAACTGGCAGAAGCAGCAGCGGAGGAGACATTGTCGCTGAGCCGTGCGATTGCCAGTCCCTATGCCGAGGCGCGCGCACTCGCAGCGTGTGGCGAGCTATGGGCAGCGCGCGGCGACGAGCCACGGGCGCAAGATGTCTGGACAGCCGCATTGGCCATCTGCACACGCCTGGGCGAGCGCCCACTCGCTGAACAGGTGCGCCGCGCGCTCGCCCAGCTCAGTCAACCAAAGGCGCCGCCTGCGTAATGGGTTGGATGCGACGTGCAA
>DASUBU010000102.1:0-2648 GCA_035763125.1 Ktedonobacterales bacterium | reverse complement strand
GTCAATACGCACCGCGACGTTCTGGAGCACCTGCGACTGCACCCCGGCCAGTGTTGGCCGCTCCGCTTTGAGCGCGGGCAGCGTCGCCTGCTGGTCATACAGGCGCAACGACTCCTGGCGCTGTTCCCAGGCGTCGCGGCGCGCGGCCAGCAGGTGGTTGTACAGCCAGCGACACTCCTCAAGCTGTTGGTCGAGGAGGCGTTGCTGGTGCTTGTTCGGGTACAGGCGGTACTTGAACGTCTTACGCATGCTTGTATTGTACACTTAAAGCGTGCGAGTTGCCAAGCGGACTCGGCCATGCCTCCCCCTGCCTGAAGGCCGGGGCCTTCTGGCCGCATGCTGGTAACGCACACGCCATGCCAGGACGGGATCTGCCGCGCAATGTGTGCGGGCAGCCCCGACATCAGGAGATGGTTCTCAGTGCCGCAGCCCGCGCACCCACCCGCCGCGAAATCCTCGCCCACGGGCTCCCGTGGCCGCTGGCTGGCTGCCCGCGCGTTCGAGCTTGGCGTGTTGGCCTTCGCGCTGTGGCTGACGCAACCGCTCGCCGCGTTGTGGCGCCTGCCCAACGGTGACGTAGACGAATACTACCAGTACGCGCTGGCCTTCTGGACCCACCGCCCGCTGCTGCATGCGCTGCCCGCCGAGTATCCGCCGCTGGCTGTGCTGCCGTTCAGCCTCACGCTGCTGCCGCCGGCCGACGACTACCACCGCACCTTCGCGCTCTGGATGGGGGCGCTGGTCGTGTTGGGCTATCTCGGCTTCCTCCGCTTCGCCGATCGCCGCCGCGCGATATGGTATGCGGGCTATCTGCTGCTGGCGGCCGCCGCGACGCTGCTCTCGCGCTTCGACATCGTGCCGGCGCTGGTAGCACTGGCCGCGCTGTGGGCCGCCGAGCGCCGGCGCTTCGGGCTCGCCTACGTGCTCGTCGCCGCCGGCACGCTGCTCAAGCTCTACCCGATCTTTCTGCTGCCGATCGTCGCCATCGAGCAGTGGCGGTTCGTCGCGGGTGAGTCGCGGGCTGCGGCAGAGGGCGTGGCGGGCCGCGCCACTACGGTGGATCGTCAGGGGCTGTGGGGCGAGGCGGGCCTCGCCGCTACAGCCGGGGACGGCCGCAACGGGAGGCACCCGCCGGCCGCTGCCGACCCGCGCGAGCCGGTGCCCCAGTCTGCATCAGCCCCAAACCCGGTTTCTATTGCCAGCACCGCTCGCTGGCCCTTCTCTCTCTCTCCCCTTCTCCCGTTCCTCTGTGACCTCTGTGTCCTCCTTGATCAGATCTCCGGCATACCGGCCGACGCTGCGCGGTGTGGCGCTCTGCCTCGCGCTGATCGCCGCGGGATTCGCCGGGGCGCTGGCGCTCAACACGCAGGGCACGCTCTCCGCCTTTCTCTACGCCGGCCAGCGGCCCTTGCAGGTCGAGTCCACGCCCGCGTCGCTGCTCTGGCTCGGCACGCTCGCCGGCATTCCCGCCTTCCCCGATTACTCCTACGTCTCGCTCAACTACACGGGACTGCTCGACGGCCTGTTGCGCCCGCTCTCGGCGCTCGCGCTGGCCGCCGGCTGCGCACTGGTCTACTGGCGGCAGGCGCGGGGACGATTGAGCATCGGGCGCGCGGTGGTCGCTTGCCTGGCCATCGTGCTGGTCACCAACAAGATCTTCAGCCCGCAGTATCTCATCTGGCTGCTGCCGGTCGTCGCCTACGTCGAAGGCTTCGATCTATTGTGGGTCGCGATCTGCTTCCTCACCTGGCTCGACTTCCCGATCATCTATCAGCAGCGCCACCCCATCATCACCGTCCCCTACAATCCCGCCTTCATGCCTGAGGTCGCGCTGCGCAACGCGCTGTTGCTGTGGGCCGCCGTCCGTGCTATCATCGCCCCGGAGCGTGCGGGCGGTGGCGGCGTGCCACCGCGGGAGTTCGTGGCCGCCGGTGAGCCGTCCGTCCGCAGCGAGCGCGCCAGCGAGTCACCGGCGCTCTCGGGATAGGAGCTGGAGTGCAGCCGGTACGCGATCGCAGCCGCTTCTTCTCGCTCGGCCTGGGCATCTCGTGGGGCATCCTGGTGGGCGTGCCTCTCGTGCTCTCCATGTCGTTTGGCCAGCTTGCCAATGGGCTGCCGCTGCTCGGGCTGGTGGTGTGGTTTGTCTTGTTGCGGGTGGCGCGCTGGCTCTCGCCCGCCGCCCGCGTGGATACGCTGCTGCGCAAGGGGCGTCCGGCTCAGGCTCTCACGATCTGCGAGCGCGCACTGGCGGTCGATGGACCGGGCGCGTGGGAGGGCACGCGCCGCCTCGTCTGGCTGAACCGCCGTACCCTCACGCTGATCTCGCTCGGCCGGGTGGACGACGCGCTCGCCGCGGCGCTAGATGCTCTCACCGTCTTCCCAGACCCCGAGACGGTGGGCAACTGCGCGCTCGCCCTGCTGCGTCTCAATCGCCACGACGAGGCGGCTGCTGCGGCTCGTCTTGCCCTCTCGCTGACCACCGAGCGCTCTGTGCTGGGGCATACCGTGCTGGCGGAGGTGATGCTGGCGTGCGGCAAGCCCGCCGAAGCCGAGGCCCTCGCCCGCGCCGCGCTGGAAGACGTGCGCTCGCTGCTGCCCTACGTTCGCCCCGATCACTACGTGCTGTCGCTCGCCGCCCTGAGCCGTGC
>DASUBU010000101.1:0-7705 GCA_035763125.1 Ktedonobacterales bacterium | reverse complement strand
GGCGGAGCGGCCGGAGATGGCGTCGAGCCGTCCGCGACGCCAGGCTCAGCGCCGGAGGAGGCATCGGACGATAGGCTTCGCCTTGGGCCGGCCACGGCGGAGAACTCACCATCGGCGACACGGATCGCCAGCTCCTGGCCGGGCGCCGCCTGGCGGACGCTGCTGACGATGGCGCCATCTGGCTGGCGGCGCACGACGGCGAATCCGCGCGCGATGGTCAGCAGCGGGCTGAGCGCGTGAAGCTGGAGCGCGGCGGCGCGCAGACGCTCGCGGCGCAGGTCGAGTGCATGGCGAGTGGCGGCGTCGAGCGCACGCAGGGCTTCGTCGAGCCGCTGGCGGCCGTCGCGGATGCGGCCGGCGGGCGATGCGCGCTCAAGGCTGTGGCGCAGGGTACGGCCGCGCTCAGCCTCGGCGGCGAGGCGGCTGGTGGCGAGGAGGTCAAGCCGCCGGCGGGACTCGTCGAGCATGGCGCGCCAGGTGGAGCTATCAGGTACCACAGCGCTGGCGGCGGCGGTGGGGGTGGAGGCACGCAGATCGGCGACGAAATCGGCGATGGTGAAGTCGGTCTCGTGGCCGACGCCGGTGACCACCGGCACTCGTGAGGCGGCGATGGCGCGAGCGACCGCCTCCTCGTTGAACGCCCATAGCTCCTCGGGCGAGCCGCCCCCACGCGCGACCACGATCACCTCGGCCTCGGCGTGTGCGTTGAGCGCCGCGATGGCAGCGGCCACCTGCTCGGCGGCATCTTCGCCCTGGACCAGCGTGGGGGCCAGGATCACGCGGACCAGCGGGCAGCGCAGCCGCAGCGTGCGGAGGATGTCGCGCAGGGCGGCGGCGGTGGGCGAGGTGACGACGCCGACGACCGCCGGACAGGGCGGCAGCGGGCGCTTGCGCTCGTCCGCGAATAATCCCTCGGCTTCCAGGCGCGCCTTGAGCTCTTCGAAACGCAGATACAGCTCGCCAATCCCGGCATCCTCGACGGCATCTACATAGAGCTGGTACGCGCCGCGCTGCTCGTAGAGGCTGAGCCGTCCGTGGGCGATGACGGCCATGCCGTTGCGCATCTCTGGCAGGCTCCAGCCGGCCGCGCCGCGGAAGAGCACGCAGCTCAGCACGGCGGAGTCGTCTTTGAGCGCGAAGTAGCGGTGGCCCGCGCTGGATTGCGAATAGTTCGTGATCTCGCCGCGCACCCAGACATCCTGGAGGAGGATGTCTTCTTCCAGCAGATCCTTGAGGTAGCGGGTGAGCTCATGAACGGCGACGATGCGCATGAGGGACCATCCTTCGTCGGACGCGGCGGCCAGGGCGTGCGCAACACGCCCCTACTAGTGAGACGGCGTGTGGACGCCGCCGGGCGCGCGGGCGTACGAACGCCGCCGTACCGGAATGACCATCAGCCTCCCTGAAGATGGACTACGGCGGCGACCGGACGATCCGGAAGTTTCCGGCGACCCGCCAGGGAATGTGCGCCGCCTATTTGAGCTCGATCACGAACAGCGGTTGGCCGTATTCGACCGGCTGGCCGTCGCGTGCGCAGACTTCGCGGACGCGCCCGGGGGCGCTGTTCTCGATCTCGTTGAGGACGTTGAGGGCCTCGACGGCGCCGACCACCTGCCCTTCGCGAACGACGTCACCGGCGTGGACGAGCGGCTTGCTGCCAGGCTTCATGGCGGCACGGAAGACACCCACCAGCGGCGAGACGATTTCGAAGGCCTTCTCGCGGCTGGTGTCATCGGGCGGCAGGGCACCGTCGAGTGGCTCGCCGTCCGGCTCGGCGACGCCCATCGGCGCGAGCATCGGCGCCATGGCGGGCGTGGGCTTGCGCAGCACCAGTTTGAGGCCCTCGGCTTCATGCTCGATGGCAAGCTCCTCGACATCGCTGTTGTGCAGCATCGTGATGAGCTGACGGATCTCGGCGATGCTCAGTCCAGGTCCAGGGGCTCGCTCGGCCGCGGCGGTGGCCGTCTCGCGGCGGTCGGCGGCTCGCTCGCGCGCCATGTCGTCCTCCTCAGAAGCCAGTAGTCCGCATCTGTAGCTGTTCAATACACGGCCCGGACTAGCTCACGCGCTCGACGTAGGTGCCGGTGTCGGTCTTGACGCGAATCTTGTCTCCGGTGCTGACGAAGAGCGGCACCTGCACGACAAGCCCCGTCTGGGTGGTGGCGGGCTTGGAGCCGCCGGTGGCGGTGTCGCCCTTGAAGCCTGGCTCAGTGTACTCCACAACCAGGTCCACCGTGATGGGCGGCTCGACGCTGATCGGCTCGCCGTTGTAGTAGGCGACCTCAAGCTCCATCCCGTCGAGCAGGTAGTATCGCACGTCGCCGAGCTGCTCGGCAGTTAGTGGGACCATCTCGTAGGACTCTTGGTCGAGGAAGTGATAGGTGTCGCCGTCGTTGTAGGAGTACTGGACCTTATGGCGGTCGAGATAGACGCGCTGGAACTTCTCGCCGGCATCGAAGGTGCGCTCGGTGAGGGAGCCGGTGCGCAGGTTGCGCAGCTTGATGCGCACAATGGCGCCGCCGCGGCCCATCTTGATGTGCTGCCAGTCAACGATTGCATAGGGCTGGCCGTCGAGCTCAAGGGTGACACCCTTCTTCAGATCGCCGGTCGAAATCATGCGAAATCCTCCCGCGCACAGCCGCGGCGCCGCGGCTCGCGGCCTCGCACGCTGTCATGACAGTAGTGTGTGGATGTGTTGGTTGGTGTTGGTGTGGATAGGGGCGGTGCGCCGGACGGTGGGCGCTGACGCGCCGACACTATCATACCATGCCGAGCGGCAAGCTCTCATCCCGCGGCTACGGTTGGCCAGCGCTGCTCGTTGGCGCGGATGCGCTGCTGCGGGCGCTGATCGGCAGGCTGAAGCGCTTGTGGGCGCGGGAGAGCACGCGGACGCCGTCTTCGGTGATGACGGCGGTATCCTCGATGCGCACGCCGCTCTTGCCGCTGATATAGGCGCCTGGCTCCACGGTGACGACCATCCCCGGCGCGAGCTGGTGATCTTCGCCAAACCTGCTCAGGCGCGGGTTCTCGTGAATCTCGAGGCCGAGGCCGTGACCGAGGCTGTGCAGGAAGTGCTCGCCATGGCCGCTGGCGGCCAGTGCGTCACGGGCCAGTGCATCTGCCTCCTTGCCGTTGATGCCGGGGCGCAGACCGTCTGTGGCGGCGGTCTGGGCGGCAAGCACGGCGTCATAGAGCGCCTGGGCCTCAGGGCCAGGCTCGCCAAGACACACGGTGCGCGTGAGGTCCGAGCAGTAGCCGGCGTAGCGCGCACCCATGTCAATGGTGATCGGCTCGCCGAGGCCAAGCGCGCGGTCGGTGGGAGTGGCGTGGGGCAGCGCCGCGTTTGGGCCACTGGCGACGATTGGAGTGAAGGCTACGCCCTCGGCGCCCTGCTCGCGCATGTAGCGCTCGATCTCCAGCGCGACCTGGCGCTCGGTGAGGCCGGGGCGCAGCCAGCCGCAGAGGTAGGCGAAGGTGTCGTCGGTGATCTGCACGGCGCGCTCGATGGCGGCCAGCTCTGAGGTGTCTTTGACGGCGCGCAGCGGCTCGACCAGCTTGCGCGTGGCCACCAGCGAGACGACCGCCGCCCCCTCTGGCTGCTTCTCCTTCAGTGCGGCCTCAAGATCGTCGCGCTGCGCGACGGTGACGTGCGCCGCCTCGAACCCGACACGCCCCGCGCCTAGCTCGCGGATCACCTGGGCGGCGACTGGAGCGAACTCACCCTCGCGCTTGACCAGCCGCACGCCGGGGCACTCGCGGGCCGCCTGCTCGATGTAGCGGCCGTCGGTGATTAGCGTCACCGCATCCGGCGAGATGAGCAGGGCGCCGGCGGAATCGGCGCCGGAGTCGTGGCCGGTGTAGCCGGAGAGATAGCGGCGATTCTCCGGGTTGGTCACGAGCAGGGCGTCGAGCTTCTGCTCGCGCAGGGCGGCACGCAGGCGGTCGAGGCGCTGCGCGAAGATGGTGGCAGGCTGCGTTTCGGCGACGGACATGAATGGGCCTCCTGGGGCGAATGGTGGCGTGTCGTGATGGCGTGAGGGTGGCATCAGGGGGGAACGGCATGGCGTGTGCCGCTCTGGCTATACGGCTACGGCGAGCCGCGGGCGAGCGCGAGGACGGCCTCCAGCGCGAAGAGATAGCCCCGCCAGCCCAGGCCGGTGATCTGGCCACGGCAGACGGCCGCGAGCAACGAGGTGTGGCGGAAAGGCTCGCGGGCGTAGATGTTGGAGAGGTGGACCTCGATGGCCGGCTTGCCAGTGGCGGCGAGTGCGTCGCGCAGGCTGACGCTGGTGTGCGTCAGGCCGCCGGGGTTGATGACGATAGCGGCGGAAGCGGGCGCCTCGCCTTGCAGGAAGTCAATGAGCGCGCCTTCGTGGTTGGACTGGAAGGCGACAGTCTCCGCGTCGAGCGCACGCGCGCGCTCCGCCAGCCGCTGGTTGATCTCGTCGAGCGTCAGGCGGCCGTACAGCTCAGGCTCGCGGGTGCCGAGCATGTTGAGGTTGGGGCCGTGGATGACCAGCACGCGCGCGGTGATACTGGGAAAGGCTGGCGCGCCGAGCGGGTTCGTCGTCATAGATATGGACTCCCTTCCAGCTCCGCCGCGGCGGACGGCTCGCGCCGAGCCGTGGAATGCTCCTCTCCGGCCAGCGCGCCAGCCTCGAAGAGCGCGACGCGCACCTCCGCCTCGGGCACGTCGTCGAAGACTACCGCGCGGCCCGGTGCTGTTGGCAGTACCCAGCGTACCCGGCCGCCGCGCACCTTCTTGTCCCATTGTGCCGTACGCACGAGATCGCGCACGTGCACCGGCGGCAGGCGCGTGGGGAGACCGAACCGCACCAGCAGAGCGTCCTGCCGGGCGACCAGCGCCGCGTCGCAATGGCCTAGCCGGCGCGCAAGCCGCGCCTCCGCAGCCATACCAGCAGCCACTGCCTCGCCATGTAGCCACTCACCGTAGCCCTTGACCTGCTCGATGGCATGGCCGACAGTATGGCCGTAGTTGAGCAGCAGGCGCGCACCGGCCTCGCGCTCGTCGCCCTCGACGATGGCCGCCTTGAGCGCGACGGAGCGGGCGATCACCTCGGTGGTCTCGCGCGGGCGGAGCGCGAGCAGGGCATCGGCCTGCGCTTCGAGCGCGGCGAGGTAGTCCGCGTCGAGCGCGATGCCGTGCTTGATGACCTCGGCCCAGCCCTCTATGCGCTGGCGCGGCGGGAGGGTTAGCAATGTGGCGGGGTCAGCCAGCACCAGCCGCGGCGGATAGAAGGCGCCGATCAAGTTCTTGCCGCGCGGGTGATTGATGGCCGCTTTGCCGCCAATCGAGGCGTCCACCTGCGCCAACAGCGAAGTCGGCACGTGGACGAGCGGCAGGCCGCGCAGGTAGGTGGCGGCAGCGAAGCCCGCCAGGTCGCCGATCATCCCGCCGCCGAGTGCGATGACGCCTTCGCCACGCTCGGCGCGCCGCTCGGCGAGCCAGTCATGGATGCGTGCCCATTGCGCGCGTGATTTGCTCGCCTCGCCGGCCGGTACGGTGCGAATCGCTGGCTCGTAGTCAGCGGCAGCCAGGTGCTCCATCAGCGGCGCGGCATAGAGCGCGGCAACGGTGGCGTCGGCGATGACGTGCAGGCGTGGGGGGAGGCCAAGTGTGCTGAGCCGCGCGGGGAGCGTGGCCAGACCGCCCCACGCCACCACCGCATCATAGCTGCCGCCGGTAGTGTGGACGGTGCGCACGAATTCGGCGGCGCCATCGGAAGGGACCTTCCCCCGCATGGCGAGATCGGCGAGAATGCGAGCGGCGATTTGCTCGGAGCTTTCGGCGGCGGTGGAGAAGCTGGCATCGGCCTGGGCATAGTGGCTCTGGCGGCGCGCGTGCAGTTCGCGCAGACGGGCGAGCGGACGATCGCCGGCCAGCATCGGGCGCGTGGCCGCAAGCTCGGTCTCTGTTGGCGTGCTGGCACGCAGGCGGGCAAGTGCGGCGCGCGGCGGCAGCTCAAGCGCCACCACCCAGGCTGCTGCGCGCATGGCCTCCAGCGTGCCCGGCCGCTCGACAATGCCCGCGCCGGTGGAGATCACGGCGCGCGGTGCCGCCAGCGCCTCGGCCAGCGCCTCCGCCTCCAGCTCGCGGAAGCGCAGCTCGCCGTCACGGGAGAAGATGGCGGGGATGGCGGCGCCGGCACGCCGCTCGATGAGGGCGTCGGTATCGAGGTGAGGCCAGCCGAGCAGGCGCCCGAGGTCAGCCGCAACGGTGGTCTTGCCGCTGCCGGTTGGGCCGATCAGGATGATACGCTCGGCGAAAGGGGTCTGCATACGCGGATTGTAGCATGCGAGGCGGGGAAAGGATGGGGAAATCTCACCACAGAGGACACCGAGTCTCACAGAGAGGCGGAAGGTGAGATTGAACAAGGAGGACACGGAGAACACGGAGGCGTAGACAGAGCGACGGCGAGAACGGGGAGAGCGGGGATTGACCGCGGAGTACACGGAGAGTACGGTGAGCGCGCAGATGCAGAGACAGAGAGCGGTGGGTCCGAAAAGTGAGAATTGAGAATGAGGGAGAGTGCGCGGGAGCAGAGAGATCGAGCGCAAGCAACCCGCGTGCGACTCAGCCGTAGATGTGGGCAACGGCGCGAAGCCTGGCCAGCGGCAAGGGGAGCCCTTGACCCCTACGCCACGTTGCCGGCGATCCCATCTGGGCGACAAATGGGCATGCGGCATGCGGTCGGGCGCATGTGGGCGTGCACGGCGCATGTACTCTCCGATGGCGGCTAGGGCATCGTATGAGCAGAGCGACCTCTGATCTCGGGTGGACGGCTGGACGGCGGGCCCCGCGACGATATCGCGGCGCCTGGGTCACGCTGCTGTCGGCGTTGCTGCTGCTTGGCACGAACGGTTGCGCCGCCGTGACGGTGGTGGCTGGCGGCGACAATAGCGGGGTGTCGGGGCAGCATGCGGTCTGGCAGGTGGGAGTGCAGGCAACTGATCTGGGCGGCTCGGCGACGGTGATGCAGGTGCGCATCCAGACGCGACAGCCGCAGCAGGTCGCTGACCAGACGACGAACTACTACTGGGTCGGCTCATACCTGAGCGATGGCAGCTTCATCCAGGTGGGGTATTTCGTGCCGTGGTACAGCAGCCAGCAGGCGGGATGGTTTTACTGCGCGTATACGCCCGCAAAGGAGCAGGGACCGTGCGCGTATGGCAACCCCGGCTCGGTGGGTGAGGATGGCACCTGGCACACGTACCGTCTGCGCGTTGAGCAGTCCGCGGCGGGTGGCGCCACCTGGGAAGCGCTGCTGGACGGCAATGCAATCGGCAGCTTTGACTGGACGGCGGGAGACAGCGGCAACCGTGCGCCGACGATCTATGCGGAGTCATCGAGTCCAGCGCCGCATAAGGCGAACAGCACGCTCGGCCCGGTGGCATTCACGGACTTCGCGGTGCGGGTGACCGACCACCAGACAGACCAGTTGGTCACGCGAGGATTGCCGCAGTACGACGCAACCGACATCTGCCCGCCCTATGGTATGCAGGCCGGCGACGATCACGAGCTGCTGCTGGGCAGCGGACTGGGGTGCCCCGGCCTGCTGAACGTTATCAGTTGGGGATGAGCAGGGAGTCCTCACCCTCTACCGCTCTCCGTGCGCGCCGCGTTCGAGATCCTCTCCGATCATCCAGACACGTGGGTGCTGATCCAGGTATGAGGCAGCTCTCA
>DASUBU010000100.1:0-12447 GCA_035763125.1 Ktedonobacterales bacterium | reverse complement strand
CTCCAGGACGGTGTCCCATGTGCGGAACCAGTCGAGGCGCTCGGCGGCCTGGGCCCAGAAGGCGTCGGGGTCGTCGGCGGCACGCTGGTAGACGGCGGGGTCGGCCATGGTGGCCTGCGCGGCGAAGGCCGCCGGTGGCGGAAAGACGCGATGCTCCTGCAGCAGGGCATCAATCGTGCTGGTACTGGACCCTGAAGTGTCCTGCGGACCCGACATGCAAGCCTCCTATGTTGAAGACTGCCCGGACAGGCGCCCCAAAGATGGGCGAGAAGTACCTGGGCGTGCGGGGACACGCTCTTGCGTGGTATGATAACAGGTTTTCGTAGTGCGAGATAATAGGTATTCCGAACGACGGGGTTATATGTTACACTCAGCCACAACACAGCTTGTGTGGTGGCGCATCGAACGGTCTGCCAATCATGCACGTGTGCTCTTTCGGCGCGGTGGACTGCCGGCGGCCTGTTAGGGTTGCCACATCGCGCATTGGGCTCTCAGCGAGAGGAGAAAGGAGGAACTGCAGCGAGAGCGCGGGTGGAACTGAACTTCCCCCGCGTGGATCGTGCCGCCGCGAACGGGCGGCGCTCTGGCTTCCACGCTCTCATAGCCCACGGACCCACCAGCCTCTGGTGGGTGGTCCGGTAAAGATGGAGGGGAACGCCGTCGTTCCTCTTCCTGAGAGGAGCTCTTATCGTGAACGAAGTCAAGATTGCCAACCCCGGTCCACTCGGTCTGAGCGGCTTCGCTCTTACCACTCTCATCCTTAGCCTGGTCAACGCCGGCCTCATCGGCGGCGGCAACGTGGCGATCGTGCTCGGCCTGGCGCTCTTCTACGGCGGAATTGCCCAGCTCCTGGCTGGCATGTGGGAGTTCCGTAGCGGCAACACCTTCGGCGCCACCGCATTCACCTCGTACGGCGCGTTCTGGCTCTCGTTCGCCGCGCTCTTCGTTCCCGGCCTGGGCAACTCGACGCTCAAGCTCGACGACACCGGCCTCGGCTGGTACCTGCTTGGCTGGGCCATCGTGACCGGCATCCTCACCATCGCGTCCTTCCGCACCAACGGCGCGACAGCGCTGGTGTTCATCCTACTGTTCATCACGTTCCTGTTGCTCGCATTCGGTGCGTTCAACAAGGCTCCTGCCGGCACGGGCCTGACCCAGATCGGCGGCTACGTCGGCATCATCACCGCCATCGCCGCCTGGTATGCCGCGCTGGCCGGTGTGCTCGCCAGCGTCAAGATCAACCTGCCGGTCTTCCCGCTCTCCAGCTAGCCTTACTCGCGCGCGATACGCGCCTAGTCCGCGCCGGCCGGCGTCCCCGCGATGCCAGCCGGCGCATCTTTGCGCCGCCGCTCAGGCGCGCTGGGTGGCGCGATCTTCGTCGCGTACGCCAGTGTGAGCACAGCGGCCAGCAGCCCCAGCAGCGGCAGCAGCACGAAGTAGCGCTCCGAGCTGCGCCAGGCGAGCAGCAGCGGCACCACCGGCAGCACCAGCCCAGCGAAGGGCATGCGCGGCAGCCGCCGCCAGTAGAGCGCGAGCGCCGCCACGAGCGCCGCGACTTCGAGCAGGCCGTAGAGCCAGGAGGGGAAGAGCGGCAGCAGTCCACCCAGCGAGAGCGCGATGAGGCCGCTGCCATCAGGCAGCAGCGGCAGGCTGACCGGCAGGAAGATGCTCGCCAGCCACGCGCCCGGTGACACGACGATCCACGGCAGGTTGACGGCGAAGAACGCGCCCAGGGCGATGGCGACACGCCGGCTGGCCTCAGACAATCCGTACGTGCGCCAGATCCAGATCAGATAGAACGGCGCGGCCAGCCAGGCGGTCTGCTTTGTGGCGCAGGCCAGGCCGAGCAGCAGGGCCGAAGTCCAGCGTCGCTCGCGCGCGAGCCAGGCCAGCGCTACCAGCGCCAGCGGCCAGATCTCGAAGTCCGCGCCGGCCACCTGGCGTGCGCCATCGGCCGTCGCCAGCAGCAGCAGCGCCACGAGCGGGCGGTATGGCGCCGGCGCGGCCCACGCGATGGCGGCGCAGAGCGCGACAAAGAGCAGGATCTGCGGCAGCGCCACGCTCGGCAGGCCCAGCGCGACGGCCGGCAGATTGACCAGGAAGGCCAGCGCGGGATAGCTGTGTGTCGTTCGTGGATCGAGCTCCAGCGGCGGAGCATCTGGGTGCGCCAGATACTCGTCCACCACGGCGTCCATCTCGGCGCGAGTCGGATAGTGGCGCACATCTGCGAAACGGCCGCGCGCGAGCGGCGTGTACGCGCGGTCGCCGAAGTAGCGCACCTCGGCGGCCAGGTGCTCGCCGGTATAGGGATTCTGCCCGCGCAGCACGAGGATGGCGTTGTAGTGGTTGTAGTAGAGATCGTCGCTGCCGTAGCGCACGTGCTGGGTCGTGAGCGATGTGGCGAAGCCGCTCGCCAGGACGCCAATCGTCGTCGTGACGGCGGTGAGCGCGGCCCACAGTAGCAGCGGATAGATCAGCCAGCGCGCCGCCCGCCTATAGCGCGCGGGCAGTGAGACACGCGGCAGCCGGATGAGGGTAGCCGCGAGGAAGAGCGCGACGGCCAACGCCAGCGCCAGGAACAGCGCAAGCACGACCAGCGGCCCGCCCGCGCGCGGCGCGTCGAAGCTGTTGGCAAGATTGCTGGAGGCGGCGAGCGCCGCGCAGCCGAGTCCCGCGATGAGCAGCGCCGGCGGCGTGCGCAGCAGCGTGCGATGCAGCCTCAGCAATCTCGCCTGGATCATCGGGAGCTGTTGCCCTTCCGCCGCGCCCATACCACGTCCCATCGCGCGGCTTCCCGTCGGAGGAGTATAGCATAGCGTCATGTGCCAAACGTGCCAGCAAGACTTTTACCGCGTTGCGCTGAATCGTTGCCCCCGGCGCCTTCAGCCCGTCGTGGCGTGCGCCGGCAGTTTTGCCGCCGCACGCGACACCATGACAACAAGCCAGGCCAAAGCAGCACTACATCGCTTGGCGGCCTTCCCTTGGCTCAGCTTGGACCGACCTGTGCGTTCAGCGCCTTGAAGAACGCCGCCAGCGATTGCGCCGCGCCCGCAGCGGAGGGGGCGTCGCGCAGGGCGACGGCGAAGATGGTACGCGGCGCCCCAGGGGGCGCCGCGATGCCGAAGACGCTCAGCGTCCAGCCGCTAGCCGTCTGGGAGATGCCGGCGACAACGCTGCCGCCGGAGCCGGCCATCACCGCTTCGACGGCCACGGCAGCGTCCGGCGGGTTCCCCTTGGGTGCCTGGCTCAGCACCGTCGCGCGGTCCGCGGCGTTGAGGGTCTGCCCGGCAGCCAGCGCGGCATAGAGCTGGGTCAGTGTCGTGGTGGTCGCCAGACCTGTCTGCCAGGTGGCTCCCGGCTGCGTGCCAGTCACGCCGATGCCCGCGAGGTAGGCACTGAGGCCCTCCGCGCCGCCCAACTGAGTGTAGGCGCCGCTCATCGCCGTGTTATCGCCCGCGGCAACGCTGTTGGCGGTGATCCCGTTCTTAAGGCTGGAGCTGCTGTGCGACTCCAGGCTGGCGAGGTAAGCCGGCAGTACCAGCGCGCGGAAGCCATTGCCCAGCGCGACAGGCATCTCGGCGTGTGTGCTGTAGAGCTGGCCGACGTCAGGAAAATAGAGCGATGCCGAGAACGCCGCGCCCAATGGAGCGATGGTCGTGCTCAGGGCGGCGGAGAGCGCTCCGAGATCGCCGATGGCGCGGCTGTCTCCGCCGTATGACACAGCCGCGCCATCGCGCACCCAGCCTGTTCCGCCGGTGGTCGGCGTCGGCCCCGCCCACTGGATCTGTAGCCACATCGTGCGGCCGTCCGGCTGGCGCGCGAGCAACCGCACCGGGAAGCCCGGCTCGAGTACGGCGAGTTGTTGGCCGTCCGGCGTGGCGCGGACACCCGTCTCGCTGGCGATCCAGGCGTTGCGGGGCAGCGCCAGATCGGGGGCGCTGGTGGGCACGGGCGGCGTGGGAAGCCACCGCTGGAGGCCGGAGAGTGATGGTGGCAGTGCGGGCAGATGCGCTCCCAGAACAGTAAGCGCGGAGCCTGTCAGGACCGCCGGCACGAGGCCGATCACGCCAAACGCCAGTGCGATCAGCAGGGCCATTGCCAGCGGATGGCGCCGGCGGACACGCTGCGTCGTGCGTGCCGGCGTGCGGATCGCCTCACGTTCGGGCTCAGCGGGCGCGGCGGCCACTACCGCAGGCCTTTGTCGCTCCGCCATTGGCCGCCCCCATCCGCCACGCCCGACACGACACGCCAGGCGCTCGCTGTCGGCGCTTATTGTATCAGACGGCGGAAGTTCATGAAGCGAGCCGGCGCAAACCGATGGCACGGCGTGCTGTGCTACAATGCCGCGGAGCAGTGGGTTGGATCGCACACCAACCGTAGCGACCGCGTGCGTCGGTGTCGCGTGTCAGCCCGGCTTCAGGAGAACGGTGATGCCCGAGCACGACAGGGTGCAGCGGCGCAGCGGACCCGTTGCGCTGGTGCTCAGCGAACATAGCGGCCATGGCCACGACACGCATCCACGCGAGCTGCTCGAAGCCGCCGGCGTGCGGGTGGCGCTCGAGCTGCCCGTAGACGCGCTGGACCACGTCTCGCCGCAGGGGCGCGCGTGGCAGGCACGCGGACTCGTCGCGGTCGTCGCCGGCGGCGGCGATGGCACCATTGCGGCGGTCGCAACGCAGCTCGCGGGTACTGATCTCGCGCTAGGCATCCTCCCGCTGGGGACCTCCAATGACGTCGCCCGCTCGCTTGGCCTTCCGATGGACCTGGACCGCGCGGCCGAAGTCATCGCAGCTGGAATGCCGCGTACAGTGGACGCTGGGCTTGCGCTGCCAGCCGTCACCGAGCCGCTCGCGCTGTCAGTGGAGCACGACATGATGGCCGTCGCGCGGCATGCCGTCCAGGCACGACGGGGGGCCTACTTCTTGCACGCCCTCACCCTCGGTCTGAACGTCGAGTTCGCCCGGCTTGCCACCGATGTCGCGCGGCGCCACAGGTTTGGCCCGCTGAACTACGCGGCGGCGGCGATCGAGGCGGTGGCGCATGCGCAGGTGCTGCCGGTGACACTGCACCTCTGGGGTGTGCGTCACACCAGTGCGGCGGCCCAGCAGCCCGACGCGGCCGGCAATCTGAAGGTCACGCACCGCGCGCTCCAGGTGGCGGCGGTCAACCTGCCCGTCTTCGGCGGCGCGCTCAACCTGCGGATGCCGGAGGTGCATGACCGCGATGGGCTGCTGGATGTGGTGGTCTTCGAGTCGCTCGAAGACCTGGACCTCAAGGCGCGGGTCGAGCACTGGCTGACAGCACTCCGTGGGCTGCCAGAGAGCGGCGTGCCTGCCTCTGAGCCGGCAGACGCTGACCTTTTCTCGCTGCCCGGCGTTCTGCGCTATCAAGCAGAGCAGGCGGTGATCGAGACGCCGCAGCCGGTAGACGTGACGCTGGACGGTGAGCTGCGCGCCGCCACGCCAGTGTTGGTACGCGCAGCGCCGCGACTGGTACGTGTGCTGCTGCCGCCGGACGATGAAACGAAGCGATGAACGACGATGTCCGACGAGCATGAGGATAGGATGACCGACGGCGAAGCGCGCCGACGGCCGCGCCGCAAGGCGCGCGACGAGGGCCGACAGATAACCGAACGTGCCACCTCCGCGCGACCGCCCAAGCAAGGCGGGCGGCGTGAGCGGGGAGCCGAGCGCGAACAAGCGTCACCCCCAGAGCCGGCATACGCTCCCTCGCCGGAGGCCATTGCGCTGGTGGAAGAGTTCGCCGGCCAGCAGCCCTTCCCGCTTGATCCCTTCCAGGTCGAGGCGGCGCGCCATCTGGCCGATGGGCGCAGCGTGCTGGTGGCGGCTCCCACGGGCACCGGCAAGACGGTCGTGGCGGAGGTGGGCATCTGGCTGGCGTGGCGCGCGGGCCAGCGCGCGATCTACACCGCCCCCCTGAAAGCGCTCTCGAATCAGAAGTTCCGCGACCTGCGGGACTACTACGGTGAGGGACAGGTGGGGCTGCTGACCGGCGATATCGTCGAGCATCCGCGCGCCCCCATCGTCGTGATGACCACCGAGATCTACCGCAACATGCTGCTGGAGGGCGTGCGCGCCGCGCAGCTCGCGCCCGGCGAGGAGGCGCGGCAACTCCTCGCGCCGCTTGGGCGCCGAGTGCCGGACGCAGCGGCGACGGCCGCCCCCGCCGACGACGTGGTCGAGCTGGCCCGCAGTGCCGCGCTGGACGAGCAGCTCTCCACCGTCGGGTGCGTCATCTTCGACGAGCTGCACTATCTGAGCGATCCGCAGCGCGGGCCGGTCTGGGAAGAGGCGATCATCCACTCGCCAGCGCACGTCCAGCTTGTCGGGCTTTCCGCCACCGTCAGCAATGCCGACGAGCTGCGGCGCTGGATCGAGAGCGTCCACGGCTCCACGGCGCTGGTTTTCACTGCGGAGCGCGCCGTCCCGCTGGAGCACTACTTCTACTTCGATGGCAAACTGCATCTGGTGCAGAATGCCGCCGGCCAGCGGCTGGCGCGCTTCCCGGGCATTGGCGGCGAGACCAAGCTCGCGCGGCAGCGTGCCCGCTGGCGGCGCTACGTCTCGCCGGCGCAGGAGGAAGACGAGCCGAGCGCGCGGATTACCATCGGTGGCAAGCCCTGGCGCGGCCGGCCCGCCGGCGGCGCCTCATCCGATGCAGGGACATCGCCGCCGGCCGTAGGGACGGCCGGTGGACGCCCTTCGGGTGGACGTCCTGCCGCCGAGCCGGAGGAGCCGGCGCCGCGCCCCGCACCGGAGGCCGGCGAGATCTTGACCGCACTGCGGGATGCCGGACTGCTGCCGTCGCTCTATTTCCTGCCGGGCCGCCGTGCCGTCGAGACGGCCGCCGAAAGCGCGAAGGGCCATTTGCTCGTCAGCCCGGAGGATCGCGCGCGGCTGCATGCCGAGGTGCAGGAATGGGTGCAGGCGCTGCCCGCCGACGACCGCAAGCTCGATCAGGTGCAACGGCTGGCGGCGCTGTTGCCGCGCGGCCTCGCCTTTCATCATGCCGGGTTGCTGCCGGGGCTGAAGGTGATGGTCGAGACGCTATTTCAGCGTGGCGAGCTGAAGGCTGTCTTCGCCACCGACACGCTGGCCCTCGGCATCAACATGCCCGCGCGCAGTGTCACCCTGGGTAGCCTAAGCAAGTTCGACGGCACGCAGATGCGCCTGCTGACACCCAACGAGTACCAGCAGCTCACCGGGCGCGCAGGCCGCCGTGGGATGGACGCCATGGGCGCCGCCGTCATCCCCTACTCGCCCTGGGACCCCTTCGAGGAGGCGTTTGCCGCGCTCACCGCATCGCTGCTGCCCGTCACCAGCGCCTTCACCATCCGCTACAACTCGGTGCTCAATCTGTGGAGTCCGGGCGACCCTGAGCGGCTACGGATGGCGGTCGCCGCCAGCTTCCGCGAGTTTCAGCGCCGCCATGGCCGCGACATTGAGTTCGGCATCTCGCGCCGGGGATATCGCGGGCAGAGCGCGCGTGGCGAGACAGCCGGGCGCTTCCGGCTGAGCCGGGCGGCGGTGGCCGAGCTGGAGGGCGTGGTCTACGTGCTGCGCTTCCTCGGCTACATCGGCAAGGATGACGAGCTGACGGTGAAGGGCCGGCTGCTGCGCGCGATCTTCCACCCAGCGGGCATTCTGCTGACCGAGCTCATCATCAACGGCGCGCTGGACGGCCTCACCCCGCCCGAGCTGGCGGAGGTGGTGAGCTGGTTTACGTTCGACGACGACCGCCCATTGCGCAACTACGATCAGCTCTCGCAGCGCCTCCAGGATGCCCGCCGCGATGTCTACAACACACTGCGCGACGTGCTGGGCGTCGAATCGGAGGAAGGGCTGGCGCTCAGCCCCGGCATCGTCGAGTCGTTCCACGGCGTCGCCCTGAGCTGGCATCGCGGCTACTCGCTCGGCGGTCTGCTGCGGCGCGTTGATCTCGCCGAGGGCGATCTGCTGGTCTCGCTGAACCAGACGATTGATCTGCTGCAGCAGGTGCAGGGCGCCGTCGGCCAGACGCTCGACGCGAAGGACATCTGGCGGCCGGCGGCGAAGGATACGCGCTTCGGCCGCTGGCTGGCAGGGCTGCGCGAGCGGCTTGAGACGCTGCGCCCGCTGCTGGATGCTGCCTGGCGTGGGATGCTGCGCGGCAGCGTCGCGCAGAGCCGCGCGATCCCCTCGATGGTCGCCGGCCCGCGCGCGCCCGATCTGCCGGCAATCCCAATGGCCGAGGACGAAGATCCTGAGCTCGCGCGCTCCGACCGTGTGGAGCTGGACGCGCCGCCAGCGGAAGATCCTCTCCCGGCCCCAAGTAGGAAACCGCGTTCCACGCGCCGTGCCGAGCATGGGCAGCGGGGCGAGACGGAGTGACGGCCGCGCGAGAGCCGCCACCACGGGCGAATTGAGCTAAAGCGCGCCACCACCACCATGCAATGGATTTGCCCGGCGCGGGACGGGCACGTGAAGGCCGAGACTCCTGCCAGCAATTCACGACGACCAGTGCTCCAGGTGTGGCTGGTCGGGCGGGCGCACCCAGAGTGAGACCCGCGCGGGCTGCATCGTCTCCTGCACCACCGCGAGCAGGTGTGCCTGCATCTGCTCCAGGTTCACCTCGTGCCGAACCGTCGTGCTGAAAGCGGCGAGCGTCTGTTGGGCATCATACCGCTTGCGATAGAAGCGCCGATCAATGCTCGCCTGGAGACGCCCACGCACCGGTCGCACGAGCGCGGCGATGGCCAGTGTGGAGAGCACGATGGCGATGCGGTTGTCCTGGCCGATGATGGCGCCCAGGAGCGCTTGCAGCCCGATCACCAGGCCCACGAAGACAGCCGTCATGATGAGGGTGAGCGCGCCATAGACCAGCGCGCGGTTGATAAGCCTGTCAATGTCCCACAGCCGGTAGCGCAGCATCGCAAACCCAAATGAGAGTGGGAGGAGCAGCGGCAGGAGGAAGTCGAGATCGTTGACGGCCAGCGCATAGACCGCACTGGACCCGGTGGCCGCGGGGAACCCCAGCGCCAGTACGGTCAGGCCGATGTAGGCCGCGATCGGCAGCGCGAGACCGACCATCACCCATTTGGTCTGCTGGCGCTCCAACGAGCCGGACACACGCTGGTAACGGTAGAGCTGGACAACCGCTACCAGCGCCATCTCGAGGAGCGCGACGAGCCAACCCAGCTGGCTGACCGGGGTATACGGCAACAACGGCGTCACAGGCAGGAACACGGCGGGGACCTGCACAACCAGCATGGCCGCGAAGACCCAGCGCATCCAGCGCGGCGCGAACCGCCCGCTGGGGAACAGCAGGAAGACGAGTACGAGCAAGACGACTCCAAGGAACGCCAGATAGGTGTGCGGCGCCAGCCAGGGAGCAGGGCCAGTCTGCAATGTGCTCGTCGGGCCGAGCGGCCCCAATGTCACGAGTAGGAGCGCGACCAGGACGGCCATTCGGTCGTCGGGACGGCGCCAGATGATCAGCGCACTGACCGCCCAACATACGACCAGTCCGGCGAGCAGCAGCGCGACCGTGAACGTGGCGTAGCTACCGAGCGACAGCCCCATCCTCTCGACCGCTTCCACCTGGGACGGCGTGAGCTGCTGGTATTCGCAGGCCGATCCAGCGCAGGGCGTTTGCAGCTGCGCGATGTAGACCGGCAGGACGGCGGAGAAGATTGCCACAGTGAAGGCCAGCACGGCGATCCACAGTCCGCGCGCAATCAGGCCTCCGCGCAGGTGCAGAGGCGCGTCACCGGGCTGTTTTCGGCCTTCGGCCATCGCATTTGGCAGGCGCCGAACGTTCATTCTCGCGCTCCTACGAGAGCAGCAAGACGAGGCCGATCACGAGCGGCATCACGTGATGCATGGCTGGCAGCGAATCGCCGGTGATGGTGTGGAGGGCCAGCCCCGCCAGGCTATAGATGACGGTGGCCCAGCCCAGCCAGGCTGGCAGCAGCGGCGTGGCGAGGATCGCTGCGCCGAACAGCAGCATGCCGCCGAAAGCCAGGATGCTAAAGATCGAGAACAGGCTCCCGTTCCACCGACTGATCGGCGCGTAAGCCTGTGGGATGGCACCTGTCGCCAGCAGCTCCTTGCCGGCCCAGGGATCAATGGTCAGCCGCGCCGCCAGATGGATGACCCACAGCACCGCGCCGACCGCGAATGCCGCCAGCCCGACCGCCGAGAACCCAGGGTCGCGCGCATCGCGCAGCAGGCCCGCCAGCAAGACCAGGCCAAAGAGCGTCACCAGGATCGCGCCGAGGAACGATAGTGTGGCCCAGCGCCAGGGGCGTGGATGGTCATGGACGAGCCGCAGCCATTCATGCGGCGGCTGCCCAAAGATTGCTGGTCCATTTTTGTCCTTGACGAGCATGTAGAGGGCGGCGCCAGGTGCTACGAGGACGCTTAGCATCAGCACAGTGCCCGCCACATGGCTCGCCGTCCAGAACACGTCGCCGTTCATGGTTACTTCTCCTATCTGTTTGCGCCTATGTGTGGGTACACCGCCACAACCCCACTTTAGTCTGGGGCCGGCCTCGCCCGTGCTCACGCGACCTAGAGCGATACGCCTGCATGGGCTGGCTGCCGGCCGCTGCCCCGCAACTCTGCAGCCCCACCCGCCATGGCGAGGAGGCGGCGCCCCAGCCAGATGTCCCACAGCGGCACGGCGATGAAGAACGCTAGCAGCAACGGGATGCCCACGATGAGTGCGATTCCGATGAGCACAGGAGACTGCAAGGCCGCATCCCCCAGACGCGCGACTGCCGAGAGATCACGCCAGCTCATGAACACAGCCAGCAGCGTGAGAGCGCTCATCAGGATGAAGGCGATGCCTGTGGCCTGGCCGAGCCACGCCAACCGCGGCGCGAGAGCACCACTCGCCCGCGCCAGGCGGTTGGCCAGGAGCATCCAGACGCCGAACAGCCCAAAGGCCGTCATGACGAGTGGCAGGTTCACCGCGAAGCTCAGCACGCCTGCCACCAGGAGCGCCTGCACGACCACCACCCCCACCAGCCCCACGATACCCACCACCATGCCGAGCAAGCTCAGCCCACGGAGGTCGAGCGGCGCCAGACGGTGGAGCGCGAGCGTGACGGGCAACAGGCAGAGAAACTGGAACACGGTCGCGATGTCATTGAGCGTGCCGAACGTCTGTGGGGCGTCCGGTGTGCTCATGCGGGGCACTTCCAGGGCGTAGAACAGCACGAAGAAGATACCGGAGATGATCGAGAGGCCCCCGCTGAGGCAGGCTGACCATCCGGCGAAGCGGACCATGCGCGCGGAGATCGCTGGTGCTGGTGCTGGTGCTGGTGCGCGTGACATGCTGTACCCCCCCTTCGGGTATGCGACGGTTCTGATGACCGGCATGCCTCAACGGTGAAACAGGAGCAGGAAACGTGTCAGCACGCCGGTAGGTGCTTGAAGAGGCTCGTTGCGAGCATTGTGCCTCCTTGGGCGGCCTGAGAAGCCCCCGACTGTCGCCGTGGGGAGTTTGTCACAGTGACACCGGCAGCGAGACGAGGCCGCGCAGCGAGACACCGGGCCGCCAGTGCAACTGCTCGGCCGGAGCTGCCAGGCGCAGATGCGGGAAGCGCTGGATCAGAGCGTTGAGCGCAACGCGCGCTTCCATACGGGCGAGTGGCGCGCCAAGGCAGTAGTGCGGGCCGAGGCCAAAGGCCAGGTGCCGATTCTCGGCGCGGCTCACGTCCATCTGCTCCGGCTGTGGGAAGCGTGTCTCGTCGGCGTTGGCCGAGACGATGGCGACCAGGACGAGTGCGCCGCGCGGGATGGTGACCCCGGCAATCTCCACCTCCTCGCGCGCGTAGCGCTCGGTGGCGACGTCTACCGGCGTGGCCAGCCGCAGGAGCTCCTCTACCGCCGACTCAATCAGGGCCGGGTCCTCGCGCAGGCGAGTGAGCTGGTCGGGGTGACCGAGCAGCAGCAACGTGCCGGTCGCGATCAGGTTGACGGTTGTTTCGTATCCGGCGATCAGCAGGATCAGAAGCATCGCCACCATCTCATCCTCGCTCAGACGGTCGTCCCCTTCTTGCGTCAACGCCAGCCGGCTGACGAGATCATCACCGGGATGGGCTCGGCGCTCGGAGACGAGACGGCGCAGGAAGCGCATCATGGCGAAGATGTCGGGCAACTTCAAGAGCATGCTCAGGCTCGGCCGATTCGACGCGCTGGTGCCGATGAACGACGAGAACCAGTCGCGGAAGCGCAGGCGGTCACGCTCGGACACGCCGAGAATTTCGGCAATCACCGTGAGCGGCAAGGGCAGTGCAAAGTCGGCGACCAGATCGACCCTCTCGGCCGCGGCCATGCGGTCCAGCGACATGCCGACCAGCTCTCGCACCCGCGGCTCGAGTTGGGCGATGTGCTTAGGGGCGAAGGTGTCGCGCACGAGGGTCCGCAGCCGCCGGTGCTC
>DASUBU010000099.1:0-7616 GCA_035763125.1 Ktedonobacterales bacterium | reverse complement strand
CACGGCAAAGATGGTGGATATCCGTGTAGCGGAGTGCATCGCTGCCCTTGCTCATTTCTGCAGAACAATCCACTATTGTGGAAGAGCGTTCTGCTATCTGCCCCGCCTCGCTTCCTGTCCAGGAGCGAGCGTATCACACCGCTCCCTCAATTGTCAGACAGACCTTAGATCGGGTAGCCCTTCAGACCTTGCAGCCCCTTCAGGCACGAGACCTCGCCGGACATGTTGTTGAGATGGGCCAGCACGATGGCGCTGAGGATGAAGTGCCGCGGCGACTTACCCCAGCCGACGGCCGTCAGATCAATCTCGCGGTCCAGGTCGTCGTCGCTGAGGGTGGCAACGTAGGCATCGGTGGCCTCCGCGACGGCCGCGGCATAGGCGAGGGCCTGCTCACGGTCGAAGGCGAGACCCCGCGCCCACTCCGGCGAGATGTAGGGCGATGGATCGCCGATGCCGGTGCGTCCCTCGAAGCTGCTGGCGTAGAGCGCGCGCTCGCCACGCAGCAGCTCGTTGATGGCGTAGTCTTCGGCGTAGATGCCATGCGCGAAGATCGCGACGATTGGGTGCGCGGTGCCTGGCGGCGTCCAGCGGGCCTGCTCCGAGGTCACGTCGCCCAGCGTCTGGACGAGAAAGCTGTTGGCGCTCTTGAGCTGGCCGCGCAGCAGCGCGATGGCGTTCATGCGATGCTCCCTCTCCATAGCGGCCGCGCGCCACCCACGTCATCCCGTTGACGCGGCGTAGCGCGCGGCACCAGTCGTCCTTCCGATTCGCCGGCTCAGAGTCGGAAGTGCCGGGGCTACCAGACTACTCCCACTTGAAGAAGCGCGCCGCCAGCAGGCCACAGACGAGCGTCCAGGCGACCAGCACCAGCACATCCACCATGATCGGGAAGTCCGGGACGCTGCCGATGCTGACCTGGCGCACTGCGTCGGCCAGATAGGTCAGCGGCAGCGCGCGCACGATCGGCGTCAGGAAGGCTGGCAGGATTGCTAGTGGGAAGAAGACGCCGCTGAGGAACATCATCGGGAAGTTGACCGCCGATGAGATGCCGGCCGCGGCGTCCACAGTGCGTGAGATCGCGGCGATCAGGTAGCCCAGGCCGACGAAGGTGAAGGCGCCCAGCACCACCAGCCCAAGCAGCTCCAGGTAATTGCCCTGGATCTGAACGTTGAAGACTTCGACGCTGAGGCCGACGATCAGCACGGTCTGGATCAGGCCGATGGTGACGCGCATCAACACCTGGCTGGCGAGCAGATGCCAGCGCGGCAGCGGTGTGGCGCCCAGGCGTCGCAGAACGCCTTCCTCGCGCAGCGAGACGAGCGGCTGAGCCGTGCCGAAGAGGCCGAGCTGCATCAGGGCCATCGCCAGGATGCCCGGCATCAGAAAGTCAATCGTGCGCAGATTATGTGAGGTGATCGAGTTGGTCTGGAGCGTCAGCACGGTCTTCTGCTGGGTGATGCCCTTGTTGAAGCTATCCACGATCTGCTGGACGATGTTCTGCTCGATTTGGGCGTTGGTCTGGTTCTTCGAGGGGTCGAAGTACATCTGCACCTGCGCCGAGCCGCCCGACTGGACCGCATCGCTCAGCCCGGCCGGCAGCACGATCACCATATCGAGCTGGCCCTTCTTGAGGTTAGCCATCGCGATGTCCAGGTTGCTAGGCTTGACGGTGAGCGCCTTGGGGATGCTGAAGACGGAGGCCAGCTGGTTGGCGACGGGGCCGTTGTCCTGGTTGACGAGGCCCACACTGTAGCTGGGCGAGCCGCCGCCCGAGAAGATGAAGCCGAACAGCACGATGAAGAGAATCGGGAAGGCGAGGGTCCAGAAGGTCGCCATGCGGTCGCGGAAGAACTCCTTCATGGCGGCGCGGTAGAGACTGAGGATGGTTTTCATAGCAGACGATCTCCTGTATGTGTGACGCGATGGGCGTCCGCTGGACGCCTCTCCGCGTGACTTCGTCGAGAGCGCGGCTCAATCGCGCAGGGCGCGGCCGGTCAGCTTGAGGAAGACGTCTTCGAGCGTGGCGGTGTGCACGTTGAGATTGCGCAGCGTGCCGCTGGTGGCCTCGCGCGCGAGCAGGGCCGCCATCGTGCGTGGCACGTCGGCGGTGTAGACGCTGATGGTGCCGTCCTCGGCGGCGACGTGCGTGACGCCATCTAGTCCGCGATAGTCGTTGGCTGAGCCGACGGCCTGGAACTGGATGGCGATCTCGCTGAAGTGGTGCTGCACCAGATCGGCGGGCGCGCCCAGCTCGATGATCTTGCCGTGGTCCACGATCGCCACGCGGTCGCAGAGCTGGGCGGCCTCTTCCATGTAGTGTGTCGTCAGCAGGATCGTCTTGCCCTGCGCCTTGAGCCGCTCGATGACGTCCCACAGCTGGCGGCGGGCCTGGGGATCCATGCCAGTGGTTGGCTCGTCGAGGAAGAGGATTTCAGGGTCATTGACGAGCGCCAGCGCGACGCTCAGCCGCTGCTTTTGGCCGCCCGAGAGTGCCTTGCTGCGGGTGTCCTTCTTCTCATCGAGATCCACGATGCGGATCAGCTCCGAGGTAGGAATCGTCTTCCGACCGGGAAAGAAGGTGTGGAAGAGATCGAGGATCTCCATCACAGTCAGCCGCGGATAGAGCGCGGTGGTCTGGAGCTGGATGCCGATGCGGCGCTTGATCTGGCGGGCGTCTTTGGGCTGGCGCAGGCCAAGCACGCTCACGCTGCCGCCGTCAGCCGTCCGCAGCCCCTCGATCATCTCGATAGTAGTGGATTTGCCGGCGCCGTTCGGCCCCAGCATGCCAAAGACCTCGCCAGCGCCAACGCTGAAGCTGATGCCATCAACGGCCTTGGTCTTGCCGTAGTGTTTGCGCAGATCCTCGGCGACGATGGCACTCGTCCCGCTGGTCCCGTTCCCCATGATCTCCCTCACATTCGCATTCGGATGCACTCGCGCGCCGGGCAGGAGGTATCGTCCTGCCTGGCGCTTTCACCGCTGTTGACGATAGCACCCTTGCATATGTGCGAGGAAGTCTCGTTGGTCACCTTCCGCTACTGGTACCTGTGTGACTTTGGTCACCAGCCATGCCGACGGACGCTGTCCTTTCGCTATGCCGAAGGATGGAGACCGATGGCTTCTGATTCGCGTGAAATCAGGTAGTGCTCAGAATGTGGGCTTGAAAACCATGAGCGCCACGATCAGCAGCACCAGCACCCCCAGCACGATGCCCAGCACTTGCCCGCGGGTGGAGAGCGTCTGAAACTCTGGGCTCTCGGCGCCCGATGCTGCCAGCACCTTGATCTGCCGGCTCAGCGTGGGGGTGTAGAGCCCGTAGCCCAACGCAATGGCGACGATCCACAGCAGCAGTGCCGCCAGCAGCCAGAAGGTTGTCAGGAGGGCGTAGCCGGCCATGAAGGTCATCGCCAGGCCGGAGACCAGCAGCAGCAGATAGGCCGGGTTGGCAAAGTAGTCGTCGAGCAGCTTGACGCCACGCAGGGCGAAATCCAGATGGCGCGGATCGCGCTGGGCACGCACGAGCCAGAGTGCATAGCTGGCGTTGAATCCGACAGCGACGATTGCCAGCAGGATGTGCAGGAACTTCACGGCGGTAAAGTACCAGGGCATGGAGCATCTCCCCTCTTGTCCACGCGCGAGAGCACCTTGCGAAAGACCCGCGCGCGGTGTATGTTGACGATGACAACATCTTAGCGCAAGAATGTGGTCAGTGTCAACATGTTAGGAGAAGCAGCATGGCCGAAGGGGAACAGGGATCGGCGGGCGCGGAAGATGCGGGCGAGCGCCGCCTCTATCATCATAGCAATTTGCGGGCGACGCTGATCCAGGCGGGGCTGGCGATTCTCACCGAGGAGGGCGTGCAGGCGCTGACGCTCCGTGCCGCGGCGCGGCGCGCGGGGGTCAGCCACAATGCGCCCTACCGGCACTTCGCCGACAAGGAGGCACTACTGGCGGCGATCGCGGAGGAGGGCTTTCTCGAGCTCGCCGCTCGTATCGAGGCTGCCCGCGCCGCTGCCCCAGCGTCCCCTCGCGCACAACTCGAGGAAAGCGGTTGGGCCTACGTGCAGTTTGCCCTGGCCCATCCCGACCATCTGCGCGTCATGTTTGGCAGCCCCATCTCTGATCCGCAGGCCCATCCAGGCTTGCTCGCCGCCGGGGCACGCGCGTTCAACAGCCTCGTTGAGATCATCCAGGCGGGCCAACACGCAGGGGAGATCATCAGTGGAGACGCCCGCCAGTTGGCGTTCGCCGCGTGGGGGATGGTGCATGGTCTGGCGCTCTTGCTGACGAATCAGCAGGTGCCAGCCAATCTGCGTGCGGCCTATGGCCAGGAACAGCTCGTTCGCACCTGCCTTCGCCAGCAAATCTGGGGCTTCGTTCCGCGATCTTGACGCACATAGGCTTCCGCCGCACAGGCGCCCGGGGCACATCGGCACCCGCGGATTCGCTACCGCCGGATGGGGCCGCAACGGCTAGACCTGATGCAGCTCGGAGCGACGCAGGCGGCGCGAGAGCGCGGCCAGCAGCCGAATGGCAATATCAGGCTCCTCATGGAGCGCAGCCCGAAAGTCATAGACGGGGATCAGCAGCGCCTGCGTGGGCGCGGTGGCGGTGACGGTCGCCGAGCGCGGCAGGTCGTCGAGCAGCGACATCTCGCCGAAGACCTCGCCCGCGCCGAGCTGTCCCAGCTCGCGCAGATCACCGCCCTCACTCTGCTGCGTGACTCGCGTGCCGCCGGCCAGGATCACGAAGAGGCCGACACCCGGTTGCCCCTGCCGCACCAGCACATCGCCAGCGTCGTAGACGCGCACGACGGCTGCTCCCGCGAGCCGCTGCAGCTCGCGCTTGCTCAGATCCACGAAGAGCGGCACACGCGCAAGCGGCGCGATATACTCGTCAGATGAGGATGTCGTCCCAGTTGTGGACGTCGCGTCCTGCTGCGCCGCATCGCGGCGCCGTTTCCCGAACATGGCCCGCCTCCCTTGAGTTGCCGGTGGAGCGTCCCATTCGAGAACGCCGCGGCATCTTAGCATGCGTCATCTGGGATGTCTGGGCCGAGGGAGGCGCGACCACGCATGCCGGAGACCGCGCTGCCAGCATTCTACCCCGCCCGCCTGGATTGTGCCAACGTCTCGCGCATGTGAAGACACCACCCAGCCTCTCGCCGCGCACATGGCTAACGTTGTGCCTGCCCTCAGCCGGGCTGCTCGGTCCGCGGCAAGCGCCGCAGGGTCGCGCTGTCGTAGCGCGCCCTGGCCCACAGGAAGCCGGCGATCATCGGCACCAGGAACAAGCCGCCGAGCAGATACCCGCCAAGCACGTCCGTCAGCCAGTGCTCGCCAAGGTAGATGCGTGAGATGCCCACCAGCGCGACGAGTAGCGCGCAGATGGCGATCAGGAGGTTGCGCAGCCAGCTCGCGCGGAAGCTGACCGCCAGCACGAAGGCGAGGAAGCCGTAGAAGACGGTGTAGTGCAGCGTGTGGCCGCTGGGGAAGCTTGGACCGTTGATCTGCTGCACGACGTCCACCAGCGCGGATGACGGCCGCTGCCGTGCGACGATCAGCTTGATCGCGAAGCCGAGACCGTCGGCCACGACCACCGACAGGAGAAAGAGGGCCTCCAGCCGCAGGCGGAGGAGCACCAGCAACAGCACGGTGATGATGAAGATCGCCGCGGAGTAGGGGTTGAAACCGATGAAGGAGATGGCGTACAGCACGCCAAAGACTATCGGATTGCGGGTTTCTTGGAGCTCGCGCGTGAAGGGCAGGTCAATCGGCGCCGTCGTCCCACCGGAGCTTACCGCCGCTGTCAGGGCAAGCAGCGCCAGCACCGCCAGCGCGTAACCGAGCAGCACCGCGCGACCACGCGCGAGCACGTGCCGGCCCGGCAGCCGCTCGCGCGCGATCTGCTGGCGGGCCTCACGCATTATGTGCTGCGTACGCTCCTTTGCCGACTCAGTCAGCTTGTCGAGCGGATGCTCCGTCTGTTCCGCTTGCTCAGGCGGCTCGTCCGTCTCGCGATTCTCGCTTCCGCCTGCCACACCCATGCCGCCTTCCTCTCATCATCTCGTCTGGTCGAGCACCGCTCTGCCGCTGCTTCCGCCTCCATCGTACGTTGTGTGCGCAAGCGCTGGGCCGCACCTGCGGTATGCTCTTACGGCGTATGTTACGTGTCGTGTGCTCGCACGCCGCGGCCTTGCAGGTCGAACGATATAGCTGGCGGTGCCCGACGACGGAATGATGGTGTGAGGAGCGCAGAGAGATGCAGAGGGTGTGTGTCTTCGCGGGGTCGAGCGTGGGGCGGCGGCCGGAGTACGCTGAGGCGGCGGCGGCACTGGGACGCGAGCTGGCGGCACGCGATATCGAGATGGTCTATGGCGGCTCGAATATCGGGCTGATGGGTGTCATGGCGAATGCGACGCTGGCGGGCGGCGGACGGGTGACGGGTGTGCTGCCGCGCGCGCTCTTCCGGCGCGAGGTCGCCCACACGGGATTGACCGAGCTGCGCGAGGTGGGCAGCATGCACGAGCGCAAGGCGGTGATGGCCGATCTCGCCGATGGTTTCATCGCGCTGCCGGGTGGCTTCGGCACATTCGACGAGCTGTTCGAGATCATCACCTGGGCGCAGCTTGGGCTGCACGCCAAGCCGATTGGTCTGCTGGATGTGGCCGGCTTCTTCGCGCCGCTGCTCGCGCTCGCCCAGCACGCGATCGCGGAAGGCTTTGTTCCCTCGGCCAACGGAGAACTGCTGCTGAGTGCGGCCGAGCCGGACGCGCTGCTCGATCAGATGGTGGCCTACTCGCCGCCGCCAGCCTTCGAAAACCGGGGCAAGGAACGCCCGCTGCCCTAGCACCCCGCGGACTCGCCGCCAGGCGCGGCCACCATCGCCGCGCTGCTGCTCGGTGCCGACGACGCCTCTGCTTCGCCGGAGCCCGTGGCGGCGCGCTCATCCGCGGCGCGCTCGCGGGCGCGCTGCTCGGCCTCCATGCGCGCAATCCAGACGAAGAAGATCACGCTCAGCAGCACAATATCCAACACGTTGCCCGGCACAGCGAGCAATGCCCCTGCCGCGGCCTGATCGGCGCCGGCGGAGAGCCAGTCGAAGACGCGCGGCGCGGTCTGGTAGGTCGCGTAGAAGACGTAGGGCGAGAAGATGGCCGCCACGCCGAAGATGTCGAGCGGGAGGCTCTCGAGCGCCAGGTAGAACATCTGGAACGGCGACGACATGCGGCGGTGGCGGTCCAGCGGGGTCAGCAGCGGCCACCAGGTCAGCGCGCCGGCGGCGAGGAAGCACGCCATCTGCAGGTTGTGCAGGCCGGTATCGCGCAGCGCCGCCTCGTAGAGCGGGCCGACATGCCAGATCAGAAGGGTGATGTTGAAGCTGCCGGCGGCGAGCAGCGGGAAGAGCGGACCGCGTGTCGCGTTGCGCAGCGCCCGCAGCGGCAGCAGCAGCCCCACCAGCCACTCCGGCAGGCCGTAGAGCAACAGCGGCGCAGTGACGGTGGTGAGCACGAAGAGCTGCAGCGTGTGCGCCGAGAAGAGGTAGTAGCGGCCGAGCGTATCCAGCGGCGTCAGCAGGCACAGTGCGAGCGTCAGCCAGCCCGCGAGATAGCAGCG
>DASUBU010000098.1:0-13444 GCA_035763125.1 Ktedonobacterales bacterium | reverse complement strand
TCGGTGCTGCGGCTGCCGTTTCTGCCCTTCGTGCCGGAGCAGACGGTGGATCACTATCTCGTCCACGTGATCTATTCCGGGTTCCAGGTGCCGCTGATCGTGGCATCGCTCGTTGCGGTGGTCGTCGCGCGCAAGCCGACCGTGACAGAGCCGGTTCAAGTGGCGCGCCGATGCCGAGAGCTAAAGCGCCCGGCCCGCTTTGACTGAGCGCATCGGAGGCAGTCGTCTCGCGGCCGAACGTGCTGAATCATCTGGCACCAAGCGGGCGACGCCGAGGCGGGTGTCTTATTCGTCAGTTGAGGCTGCCTGGCGGGCGCCGTTGGCGTGGGCAGAGACGATGCGGCCGTCGCGCATGGTGATCGTGCGGTCGCAGCGCGCGGCGATGTCGGCGGCGTGGGTGACGACGACGAAGCTCTGGCCGCGCGTACGGTTCAGCTCATCGAGCAGGGCCATGATCTCGTCGGCGGCCTCGCTATCGAGATTGCCGGTCGGCTCGTCGCCCCAGACGATGGCCGGCTGATTGATGAGCGCGCGGGCAATGGCGACGCGCTGGCGCTGACCGCCAGACAGCTCGGCGGGGCGATACTTCTCGCGATCGGCGAGGCCAACGGCGGCGAGCAGCTCGCGGGCGTGCTTGCGGGCGGCCCCGGCGCGCTTGCCCAGCACGAGCAGCGGCAGCTCGACGTTTTCGACGGCGCTCAACACCGGAATGAGATTGAAGCTCTGGAAGATGAAGCCCATGGTACGGGCGCGAAAGTCAGTCCGGCGGGCGTCGCTGAGCGAGGCGAGGTCCATGCCGTCAATCAAGACGGTGCCGCAATCAACGGTGTCCAGGCCGGCGAGGCAGTTGAGCAGCGTGGTCTTGCCGCAGCCACTCGGTCCCATGACGGCCACCATCTCGCCCCGTGCGACTGCCATGTTGATGTCTTGCAAGGCGGCGACGGCCAGGCCGTGGGCACGATAGGTCTTGCAGACATCACGCGCCACAACGATGGGCGGCTGTGTACGGGCGTCGGCAGGGGGACCGAAGGTCTCAGGTGTGGATTGGCGTTGCGGCTGGGGCGAGCGGTGAGGACTGCTCACACGGCCTCCTTCTCATCTATGGTGGCTGCTATGTTGTACGACGGTAATACGCGGAAGGGCACTGCGGAATGACACAGGTGCGTCTGCCCAGTGGAACAGCCGACACTCGCATGCCGCCGATTGCCCACCATCAGCATCGCACGCCGCGGACCGTATCGCGCCTCGCGCGTCACTCATCCTCGCGCGTCACTCATAGCGTAGGGCATCGGCTGGCGCCACGCGCGCGGCCTGCGCCGCGGGAGCGAGCGCGGCAAGTACAGCGACGACGACGGCCAGCAGGCAGATGCTGGCAAGCTGAAGCCAGGGGATGACGAGTGTCAGTCCGGCCTGGAACTGTGCGAAGAAACTGACGGCGACGACGTTGCGCGCCAGCGCCAGACCGAGCGCCAGCCCCACGCCCGCGCCCACTAGCGCGATCACGACGGCCTCGATAGCGAAGAGCGCACTCGCGCCGCGCCGCTGGAAGCCGAGCGCACGCAGCACGCCAATCTGCTGGCGCCGTTCGACGACGGCGCGCGTGCCCGTTACCGCCAGTGCGACCATCCCGACCAGCAGAGCCAGCGCGACGAGGCCGCTCAATACGCGGCTGGCAAACACCTGGGGCGCGTTCTCGTCTATCAGCGCATCGGCGATCACGGTGGTCTGGAAGCCATCCGCAAGCAAGGCGGAGCCGATCGCCAGCGCGTCTCTATGGACGGGGGAGCCGAGCCGGAGCTTGAAGAAGTAAAAGTCGCCGGCGAACGGCGCGAGATTGCGCTCGACCGGCGTGAACGTGTCGGCGGAGGCGAGCAGGCCGAAGCGCTGGCCGTGCGCATTGTCCACGATGCCGACGACGGTGATCTCCGCCGGAGGACCGCCGCGTGGATCGGCGATCCATAGCGGCGTGGCGGCGATGGCATGTGGTCCGGTGACGACGCCTGATAGGTGCAGGGCGTAAGCGGAGATCTGGCTGGGATCGCTGATGATCTTGCGCACGTCGGGCGGCACGGCGTTCTGCGCCTGCAGGGCCGCACCCTGACCAAGCAGGGCTTCGAGGCTGGCCAGCCCGAGTAGGCCAGAGGCGATCGGCGGCGAGACGAAGTTCTCGACACTCAGGCTGGGCGGCGTGGAGATGCCCAGTCGTTCAAGATCCGAGGTGTCGAGGGCGGCCAGGTCAATTACGGCGAGGCCAGGCTGTGTGCGAACGGCGTTCCAGAGGGCGGCATCGGAGGGATACGGCGGCGCGCGCGCGACCAGCGGCAGTCCCTCGCCATTCAGGAAGGCGCCCGAGATGGCCGCGGCGGGATAGACGCCCCAGCGCGTGCCGGGCACGCCCGGCTGGAGCATGATGAGCGGCAGCGGCTGAGCGCGGCTGACGGCGGCCAGGTCGCCGCCCGTGGCAGGCGCACTGGTACGGATGGCGGCGGTCACCTGGGCCACATCGCCAGCCGACTTGAACAGTGGCTGGCCGATGATGTCGTAGCCGGCGGACTGCTCGGCGACATTGCCGTAGCGCTGGGTGGTGGAGGCGGCCACACACGCCATGACCACCATCGTCAACGTCACCAAGGAGAACATCGCAATCGTCAGGCCGCTGCGCAGGCGCTGGTGGGCGGGGTAGACGAGCGCGATATAGGTCGCCACGCGACGCCGGCGCGACCGGCGGACGAGCGCACGCAGTGGCGCCAGCAGCAGATCCAGATTCGGGGCCAGCGCCAGGACAGTGCCCGCGACGAGCATCAGGCCGGAGATGAAGAACAGCTCGACGCCGCCCGTGGCGGGCAGGCCAAAGCGCCGCAACATGCTGAATGGCAGCGACCACTGCGCGACGAGCGCGACGCCGAGCACCAGGGCAGCAATGCGATCTGTGGCCTGCCGCACCCGCATCGCGCCGTGGATGGCGTCGGCGCGCTTAGGCCGCACGAGCAGGTGGAAGCCGATCGTGCGGGCGGCCCACCGCAGCAGTAGCACCAGCGAGGCGATGGCGGCGGAGACGCTTAGCTCGACGGCGAGCGTATCGTGCCGTGCGGCGGCCAACGCAAGGAGCAGCGCACTGGCGGCCAGCGGGATCATGCCGCGTATGCACAGCCCCCAGAGCAGCCGCTGGCTGGCGCGGAGCGTCTCGATTGCGCCGGTTGGGCGGGCCGGGCCGCGGCCCAAGAGGTCACGCAGAAGGGCGCGCAGCGACGGCTCGATCTTGGGCGGCTCGGGCAGCCCACGCAGCGCCGCGGCGATGTTGACACGGGTGACTGTCCAGACGGCGGCGGTGACGGAGCCAAGTGTGAAGAGCAGACCAAGGCAGAACGCTGCGACCAGGCGCGGCGGCTCGATATCCACCCGCAGTGGCAGGCCGAATTGCGCCACACTCGGTGCGACGGCCTGGACGATCAGCGCGCCGAGCGCCGCTCCCGCGGCCGCGCCGAGCACGCACGCGAGTATCCCATAGCCTCCCCCCTCGAGCAGCAGCAGGCGGGCGACCTGAACACGGCGCATGCCAAGCGCACGCGCGGCGCCGATCTCCGCGCGGCGCTCAGCCGCCAGCAAGGCGAAGATGAGGAAGATGAGCAGCAAGCCGATGGCGAGAGCGAACAGCGTATAGAGCGCGAGGATGCGACCGAAGAGCTGCTCGGCCCCCAACGCATAGTCTACGCCCTGGCGCTTGATCTGGCGCACCTTGAGGCCCGGCGGCAAGGTGTCTGAGACGGTCTTGGCGAGCGCGGCGCTGTAGACGACGCCAGACAGGCCGTCGCCAGTGTTGGCGATGTAGATGCGATTGATCTCGCCGGGCGCGGAGAGCAGCGTCTGGAGTGTAGACAGGGGGGCCAGCGCGGAGGGCAACTGCGCCAGCACGCCGCCGGTGACGACATCACGCAGCACGAAGCGGAACCGCTTGCCGGGGGCGAAGGATGAGTAGAGGTCGAGGGTGTCGCCAGGGCTGGCATCGAGCAGGCGCGCGGCGCCGCGGTTGAGATAGATCTCGTCGGGACCGAGCGTGTCGAGTGGCGCGGCGGGGCGGCCGTCGAGCTGATGGAAGTCGGCCAGTGTGCCGCCTCCAGAGGGGTCCAGGCCAACTCCCAAGACGTTGCCGCGTACCTGCCCTGTACTCTCATCTACCACCAGCAGATCCGGCACCGCCAGCGCCCTGGCAATGCCTGCCACGCGGCGGTCCTGGTAGAGCGCGGAGTGCACGTAGATGTCGTAGCGGGCGGGATAGAGGGCGAGGCCGGAGCCCGTGCCGACGACCTCTTCATCCACGCGCCCGAGACTGTAAACGGCGACCTGCTTGACGGCGAGCACGATCGTGTCGTCGAGCACCAGCGCGCCAGCGATAAAGGTCGTCGCCAGCATCAGGCCGAAGACGATCAATCCGGAGCGCAGCGGGCGTCGCCGTGCGTTGCGGGCGGCGAGGCGTGCGAGAAACGGCGAGCGCGCAGCGCTCCATGCCAGGCCGACCAAAGCGGCGAGGGCCAGCGCCGCCAGGATGAGAAGCTGGGAGTTCGCCGCTAGATCAAGGCCCATCGGATGTCGTATCCCTTCCGTCTAACTACAGCCCGCGCGACTCGATGGCAGCCGCGAAGACCGCCGCCAGCCGCTCCGCGCCCACCGTAGAGGGGTGCAGGCCGTCCGGACTCACATAGTCGGGATGCTGGGCCAGCTCGCCCCAGCCGTTGAAGAGATCCACCACGTTGGCTCCGGCCTCCGCGGCGGCGTGGGCGATGGCCGCGTTCCAGACGATGACCTGGGTGCGCAGTGCGACGGGGTCGTACCGGGAGAACTCTGGCAGCAGCGTGACGTCGGGCAGGTTGCCGATGAAGACGCGCGCGGCGGTCTGGCTGTGCAGCTGTATCAGCAGGGCGCTGATCTGCGTGGTGAATGCGGCGGTGGTGACGTTGTCCAGGAGATCATTGACGCCGAGGAAGACGGTGACGAGATCGGGCTGGATATGCAGCGCGACGGGCAGCTCGTCACGTTGTGCGATAGCGACGGTCGCGCCCGGAATGCCAAGATTCGTCAGGTGCACGGATGGCCCTAGATCGCCGGCAAGCAGTGTTGGCCAGTTATCCTTGGCGGGATTGGCGGTGCCGACGCCGTAGGCATCGGAGGCGCCAATGGCGGCATACATGAGGCGAAGGCCAGGTGTGCCGGTGGGGAGGGGCATCGGCGATGGAGTAGCGGTCGCCGTCGCGCGGCGGCTGGACGCGAAGCCGTTGCAGCCGGAGAGCAGCAGCAGCGCAGCGAGGAGTAGCGGCAGGGCCAAATGCGAGACCCTTGGCCAGCCCTGTCGTCGTGTCCGGCGCTCGCGCATCGCTCGCACTCCCTCTAGCTCTCGGTTCGCTGTCAGACGAACACAACCGGCCTAGCACGTGCGATGCCAGCCAGCGCTGGGGCTGGTGGGAAGGGCGTATACTGGGCGGTAGCGGCGCTCTCGTTGAGGCCCGATCGGCACAGGTCGTTGTGGATGGTCACCTTGCGGCAGTCCAGCATCGCAGCGCGTCCCCGCGCAAGCGCGTGCATGCCAACCTACAACAACTCAGCGCGCGCCAGCTATGATCGGAGAGCGGTGATGCAGCAGGAGCAGGCTACAGGCACGGGGACCACCTGGAAGCGTGCCGGATGGCGGCTCGCGCTCCAGCGCTCGCTGACGCTGCTGCATCTGTGGCTGTACCGGCTGACTGGCGGTGTCATCGGGCACCGGCTCGGTCCACTGCCGAATGTGCTTCTGACGACGACCGGCCGCCGCAGCGGCCACCCGCGGACGACGATTCTGACCTACATCACGGAGGGCGGCCAGCTCGCGCTGATCGCGTCGAACTTTGGCAGCCAGACGCCGCCGCAGTGGTATCGGAATCTGGAGGCGCAGCCCGTCGCCAGGGTACAGCTTAAACGGCGTCGCTGGTCCGTGCGGGCGCGACCTGCGACGGAGGCGGAGCGCGTGCGTCTATGGGCTGCGGCGCTCAAGATCTGGCCGCGCTACGCGGGCTATGCCGAGCGGGCGCGGCGCGTAATCCCGATCGTGGTGCTCGACCCGGTGAAGGATACAGGGGTGAGCTGAGACCGAGGACGGCTGCTTGCGGCACGCGGTGGCCGAGGTCTATTCCTCGTCGAGCTCGCTGTGCAGCTCGGCGATCTGGCGGCGAACGTCATCGAGTGAGGTGACGCCAAGCTCCTGCATCTCTTCTTCGAGGCTTTCAAGGCGCTCCAGGCGTAGCATAGTGTCGTATTCCTGCGCGTCGAATTCCTCGCCATTGATGTCGAGGTCGTCGTCTTCGATGTCTGTGGGCATGATGCCTGCTCCTTGCGCGCCGGCTCACGCGCTGACGAGGTAGGTGACGGAGGGATCGAGGTAGCTCCAGCTGGGCGCCGCGTCGGCGTGATTGTCAATCGCGGAGGCCGCGCCAAAGGAGCCGCCCGCGAAGGGCGCGACGTAGAGGCCCGCGCTCGCGCCCCCGGGAAGCGCCGCGCCGCGCCAGGTGTCGCCGGCCGCGGCGGCAAAGACAATGCGGGTGCCGTCCGCGCTCCAGGGACTGCCTGCTGCTGGGCGCCAATCGGCCCGCGACGCTGGATGCTCGTCCGCTGGTATGCTACTGCTGGGTGCCTTGGCAGCGTGCAGCAAGGAGTGTACCGTCTGGTGTGCGAGGTCTACGAGTTGCCAGCCGGCGGTATCCTGGACCAGCACGTACTGGCCGTTCGGAGACCACCACGGCATGGCCTCCGGGTCGGCCTCGGGCCAGGAGAACGTGGGTGCAGTGGCACCGAGCCGCCAGAGCTGGAATTGGTCGGGCGTGCGCACGAGCAGGCGTGAGCCGTCGGGCGAGAACGCGGCATCGAGCAGCTGAGGTACGGTGACGGCGGCGCGCGCTGTGCCTGAGGTATTGATCAGCGTGAGCGTGATGCCGCCAGCGGCGCCAGATGCCGGATAGAGCAGTGCGCTGGTGCGGGGCTGCCAGAGCAGGTGCGCCGGGCGGCCGGTGTTGGGCAACGTGAGGAGCGCGTGGCTGGCGATGACGCTGCCGAGGGAGCCTGGCGCTCCCAACCTGAGCGCACCGTCGGCGTCAACGGCGGCAACCTGCTGGCCGTCGGCCGAGAGGACAGGGAGGCCCGCGGCGTCGAGCAGGGCCTTACGCGCGATACCGACGGGTTGGTCAGCTTGCGAGACCACGTAGATCGGCATACCCGGGATGCCGGTCTCGCGATAGACCATGCGGTTGCCGTTGGCATTCCACCAGGCGTCACTGAAAGTCGCGGACTCGGACGGCGTAAGCTGAAGCGGGACGCCGCCGCTGATGCTGGCCACCCACATGCCGCCAGGCGCATCGGGTGCGCGACGCGAGGAGGTGGCAGAGAGCGTCGCGAGCGAGCCGCCGCTGGTGGTGCGGTAGGCCAGCGCATGGTGGTCCGGTGACCAGGCGTAGCCAGCGACGTTGCCGGCGATGGCGCGAGCGCCGGTGCCATCATCCAGGATCACCCAGAGCGTGCCGTCGCGCAGGAAGGCAACCGTGTCGCCGCCCGTATGGACACGCGCACCGCAGCCGGCGAGCAGCGATGCGAGGGAGCCGAGGGCGAGCAGCACGGCGATGGCGCGGGCAAGCGCGGGCAAGCGCGCACGTCGCAGTCTCTTCATCGCCCGAATTGTAGAGTTGGAAAGCGCTGACTCGCAAGATGAGGCACCATTTGGCCGCGTGCGCGAGGCGGTGTTACAATCCGCGGTGAGCGCTGTTTCGCTGAACTACCCTGCCATCTCGCCGCGCCTGGAGAACCCTCATGCCAACCACTTCGTCTCCCTCGAACGTGTTCGTCGCATACTGGCTATATCAGGCCGATCCGGCGTTTGGCCGGCTGGAAGAAGGCCGGCGGCGGCGGGCGAAGGCGAGCTTCCTCGATGCGCTGGAACGCCGCCCCAAGAGCGTGACCTTGCGGGGTGTCTATTCGCTGGCCGGACTGCGCGAGGATGCCGACCTGATGTTGTGGGCGCATGGACCGGAGCTTGACGACCTTCAGCGCCTGGCGGTCAGCTTGCGCCAGAGCGACCTTGGGCGCTACTTGATCCCGCGCCAGGTGTACATTGGCGTGACGGCCGCCGCGCGCTATGATCCCGGCCACCAGCCGTCGTTTATGTATGGCGCTGCGCCAAAGCGCTACATCAGCGTCTACCCGTTCGTCAAGACGACGGAGTGGTATCTGTTGCCGTACGAGCAGCGGCGCGAGCTGATGGCGGAGCATGGGCTGGTGGGCCGCAAATATGCTGTCTCGCGCGAGAGGTTGCTGGCGGAGCGCGAAGAGGGCGCGGGCGGAACTGCCAACGCGGACGCGCGAGCAGCCGCGACGGCGCTCGCGACTGACGAGGAAGGTGGTGGAGTGCTCTCCAACACGGTGGACTCGTTCGGGCTGGGCGACTACGAGTTCATTCTCGCCAATGAATCGGATGATCCAGCCGAGCTCTGCCGGATGATGGAGTCGCTGCGCAAGGTGGAGGTGCGCCGCTATACCAAGCAGGATACGCCAATCTTCCTTGGGCGTCTGTGTGATCCGGCGGAGGCGCTGGAAGATCTGTGACGACTACTCGTTCGCAGGTAGTGTGCTGTTCACGGCGAAAGGCGCCGGCCCGCCAGTGATGACTGCTGGCTCGTTTGTCGCGGCGCGTTTGCCAGACGTCTCCGCGCGTGCTGGCAGTATGGCGGGCAGGTCGAACCAGAAGACGCTGCCGCCGCCCGGATTGGCGCGCAGGCCGATCTTGCCGCCGTGTCCGCGGACGATGGCGCGCGCGACGAAGAGGCCGAGCCCTGAGCTTGCCTTGGACTGCGTATCGCCGGTCTGATAGCGCTCAAAGATGCGGTGCCGGTCCTTGGGCGCCACGCCGCAGCCGCGATCGGCGACCTCGACGTGCATGCGGCTGTCTACCTCGGCCACACGCACGACAATCTCACCCTGGCGGCTGAACTTGAGGGCATTGACCAGCAAGATTGTCAGAAGCTCTTCGATGCGCTTGCGATCCCACTCGCCGACGATGCGCTCCTCCGCGCACTCGAAGCGAATCTCGCGCTTGCCATTGCCGTTGCCGAAGAGCTCGGTGACGCGCCGCAGCCCAGCCACAGCGTCGCACTCGACCGGCGTCAGCTCAAAGCGATGCTCCGCAAGGTGGGTGGCGGCCAGGAGCACATCGAGCTGGTTGCTGAGCCGCTCGATCTGATAGAGCATGCGGTTGACGTCGGCCAGATCGGCGGCGCGATCGGGGTCCTGGCGCAGCCGGCGCTGGAGCATCTGCGCCGTGCCGCTGAGCGCCGTAAGCGGTGAGCGCAGCTCATGGCTGGCAAGATCCATGAATTCGACGCGGGCGTCCGGCTGTACGGCGGGTTCCTCGGGCGCACGCTGCTGTTTGGCGTCCGGCATTGTCGCTCCTCCAGCCTCATCCCTGCTTCTGGATGCCATAGAGTGCTCGTCAATCGAGTATATGTGGCCGCTGGACTGCCGTCAAGCAGGCGGATAACGCTGCGGCAGAGGGGGCGCAAGGGAAGGCCCGTTTGTATACGTTGACGATATGCTGGGCAGGCAGGTATCGTGATGCTGTGGTGCCAATGCGGTTGGCGCCTGAGGAGATCGGAGCGTGGACATGGCGCGCGAGACGGACGTGGTGATCGTGGGTGCAGGGGCAGCGGGACTGGCGACGGCGGCGTGTCTGAAGCGGCTCGGCGTCGCCTCGGAGGTGCTGGAGGCGAGCGAGCAGGCAGGACATTCGTGGGCCGCGGCCTACGACGCACTGCACCTGCACACGGTGCGGCGCTACTCCAGCCTGCCAGGCTGGCCCATGCCGCGCCGTTATCCGCGCTACGCCGCGCGCGATCAGGTGGTAGCGTATCTTGAGGCCTACGCGACGCACTTCGGCATCGCACCGCGCTATGGGCAGCGTGTCACGCGGGCGGAGCCGACGGGCGAGGGCGGCTGGCGGGTGACGACGCAGGCGGGCGAGGAGTGGGTGGCGCGCGTGCTGGTGGCGGCGAGCGGTGTGGTTGCCAACCCGGTGACGGCAGCCTATCCGGGTATGGATGAGTACGGCGGCAAGCTGCTGCACAGCCGGGAGTATCGCAACGCGGCACCATTCGCGGGGCAGCGCGTGCTGGTAGTGGGCGCGGGCAACTCGGGCGCCGAGATCGCGGTGGACCTGCTGGAGGGCGGCGCGGCGGTGACGGTGGCGATCCGCGTGGGAGTCAACGCGGTGCCGCTGAGCCTGCTGGGCGTGCCGATTCAGTACTGGGCGCTGCTGGTGGCGAAGCTGCCGCCGAGTGTCACGCGTGTGGTCACGAAGGCATTATTACGGCGCAGCGAGGCGCGGCTGAAGGCGGCGGGCATGCCGAAGTCGCCAGAGCCGATCTTGCAGGCGCACGGCATTCCGATCATCGGTTTGCGGCTGCTGGAGGCGGCGAGGGCCGGCAAAATCAAGATCACGGGGGCCATCGAGCGCTTCGAGCCGGACGGCGTGGCCTTCAAGGACGGCACGCGCCAGCCATTCGACGCGGTGATCATGGCGACGGGATATCGGCCGGCGCTCGGCTATCTGGACGGCCTGGTGACGCTGGACGAGCGGGGCTTCCCGGCGCGTGACATGGTGACGAGCCTGGATCAGCCGAGTCTTTTCTTCGTCGGCTTCAATTATGGCCTGGCCGGCACGCTCAACATCATTCGGCGTGAGGCGCCCATCGCGGCGCAGCGGATCGCGGCGCTGCTGCGCTCCTCCGCGCCCGCCGTGGCGTCTCGCGCGTAAGGGCGTGTTGTGCACGCCTGTTGCATCGCCTATCGGTACGCCTCGGCCTGGAGGTTGAAGAGCTGGGCGTAGCGGCCGTCGCGTGCCAGCAGATCTTCGTGGGTGCCTTCTTCGAGCACGCGGCCGTGTTCCAGCACGATGATGCGGTTGGCCAAGCGAACCGTGCTGAAGCGGTGCGAGATGAAGACGGCCGACTTGCCGCTGGTGAGCTGGCGGAAGCGGGTGAAGACGTCGTACTCGGCCTGTGGATCGAGCGAGCTGGTGGGCTCGTCGAGGATCAAGAGCTGGGCATCGCGCATGAAGGCGCGGGCGAGGGCGATTTTCTGCCACTCGCCGCCGCTGAGCTGCTGGCCCTGGTCGAACCACTTACCAAGCTTCGTCTCGTAGGTTTCGGGCAGCCCGGCGATCACGGTGTCCGCGCCGCTCTTGCCGGCGGCGACCTGCACTGCCTCGCGGTCGTCAATCGTCTCGACGCGGCCGACGCCGATGTTGCGCGCGGCGGTCAAGAAGTAGGTGACATAATCCTGGAAGATGACACCGATCTGCGCGCGCAGGGCGGCGAGGTCGTACTCCTTGATGTCGCGGCCGTTGACCAGAATCTGACCTGCGCTGGGGTCGTAGAGGCGGGTGAGGAGCTTGACGATGGTGGTCTTGCCGGCGCCATTGCTGCCGACGAGCGCCACTGCCTCGCCAGCGTGAATCGTGAAGCTCACGTCGCTGAGCGCCGGCTCTTTGCGCTCTTTGCCGGGATAACTGAAGGTGACGTTGCGGAACTCGACGGTCAGGCCGTCGCCACTTGGCTTGAGGCCGTCAGGCGGGCTGATGATGGCGGGCTTGTACTCCAGGAACTCGAAGAGCGTATTGACGAAGAGCGTGTTCTCGTAGGTGGACGAGATGCCGCTGAGCAGCGATTGGAAGCTGGAGCCAAGGCCGAGCGCGGTCGAAGTGTAAAAGGTCAGCGCGCCGACCGAGATGGCCCCGGAGAGCGTCTGGAGCGCGACGTAGAGGTAGACGAAGGCGTTGACGAGCGTGCTGCCTAGACCCCAGGCGAAGGAGGCCAGATAGCGCGGGACGACGATGCTGCGCGCCTCTTTGTAGAAGCGGCTGGAGAGCGAGCGGTAGAGGTCTATGAAGAAGCCACCCAGTGTGAAGAGCTTGATTTCCTTGTTGTAGGTGTCGGTGGTAAGCAGGTTGCCGTAGTAGGTCATCTCGCGGCGCAGCGGCGACTGGCGGCGCATGAGCTGGTAGCCCCACCAGCCGTAGCGCATGCTGGCGACGAAGGCAGGGATGGGGGCCAGCAGGGCGAGGATGGCGAGCCACCAGGCGAGGTGGATAAGCACAATGAGCATCGTGATCATGGTGACGAGCGTGCGGCCCAGGCCGAAGGTCTGCGAGATCATGTTGACGGGGCGGTAGGCGGCCTCCTGCTGGGCCTCGCGCAGCTTGTCGTAGAACTGGGCATCCTCGAAGAAGGCGAGGTCGAGCGAGTTGGCCTTCTCCATCAGCATGAGTTGGATGGCGTAAGATGTCTTTTCCTGCAGGAGTTGCTGGACGATGTTAGCGAGCGTCTGCAGCAGGCTGCTGGCGCCCTGCACGCCGAACTGCGCGACGACCAGCCAGATTACCAGTGAGACGCTGCCTCCCGCCCCTCCGTGCAGGAAGGGCCGCGTGACAGCATCAATCAGCAGGGCCGTGACGCCCGCGGTGAGCGTCGGCAAAAAGCCCTGCAAGATGTTGAGAATCGCCAGCAGCACGGTGTAGAAGGGTTGGATGTCCCACACGAGCTTGAGTACGCGCGGCATGCTGGCGAACGCCGCGGCGACCTTTTGGCGCGAGAGGCCGTCGGGGTTGATGCGGCGGTTGGCGCGGGTGGGCAGGTGAAAGGATATCATGGGGCTCCCAGGGGTGTGAAGGTGACAGGCGCAGGCAACGTAGGGGGTGAGGATTCTAGACGGTGTGGGGACAGCATACACGGCGGGCAGCGGCGGCGGCACCGGACGTTCGGGTAGGTACAAGCCAGCATAGCGCGAATAGAGGACATCTGTTGTCATGAATCCCGTGCCGATGCGAGGTATGCGCACTGCGGGTGGCAACTTGCTCGCGAGATGCGCTCTTTAGAGAGCGGGCGTCTTGCCCTCGCCTTCCTTGCCTATTCTGCGCGCCAGCGCCTTGCCGGCCGGCTTGCCTTCGACAAATTGCCACAGCACCTTCAGCATCGTCGACAGGGAAGCATCTTTCGCCAGGTCTGCATTCGCCTCATAGAACAGAGACTCAACCGCCGCAACGTTTGCCGCCCGCTCTCTGCCCAGATCGGTCAGGGTCAGTGTGACCATACGCTTGTCAGTGGCGGATGGACTCCGCTCGACGAGGCCATCTTCGACCAGCCCCTGCACCAGGCGACTCGGACTGCCCGTCTCGCACACCAGCAGGTCGCCGAGCGCAATCAGCGAAAGCGGCTCGTGATCTTGGAGAACGCGAAGCGCTTCCGCTTGTGCGGGTGTTAGCTGCAGAGGGCGCAGCGCCTCGGCAAGCTGCCGATTCCCCTCTCGCTGGGCTGCAAGGATGAGATATCGCAATTCCTCGATCGGTTGCATCACATCATCTCGTTATGCGATTTCGCGGCAT
>DASUBU010000097.1:0-21605 GCA_035763125.1 Ktedonobacterales bacterium | reverse complement strand
ACGCTGATTGACCAGGCCGCGCCGGATTCGCCACTGCGCCGCGCCCGCGAGCAGCGCTTGCGCATCGAGCTGGCCGCGCTCGGCGTGCCCCCAGAGGCCGTCCGCTGGCTGGACGATCCGCACGAGATTCCCCCTGGCGCCCTCGTCGGCTGCGTCGTCTCGAACGAGCTGGTGGATGCGCTGCCGGTGCATCTCGTCGAGAAGCGCGACGGCGCGCTGGCCGAGGTCTACGTCGCGGTGGACGAGCGCACAGGCCAGCTCGTCGAGCGGCTGGATGAGCCATCGTCGCAGGCGGTCTCCGGCTATCTCGACGCCTACCACATCCCCTGGCGCGGCTATGCCGACGGCTGGCGCGCGGAGGTGCGCCTGGCGGCTGAGCCGTGGCTGCGCGATACGACTGCCCCGCTCTCCCACGGCTACGTCCTCACCATTGACTATGGCGACACCGCCCGCGGCCTCTACACACGCGACCGCCGCCGCGGCACGCTGGCCGCCTACTCGCGCCACCAGCTTGCCGAGCGCCCGCTGGCACAGCCTGGCCACCAGGATCTGACGGCGCACGTCAACTTCACGGCGCTGATCGCCTCCGGGCGGCTGCTCGGTCTGCGGCTGGCCGGTCTCACCACCCAGGCCGACTTCTTGAAGAGGCTGGGCGTCCGCGCGGAGGCCGAAGCGCTGGCACAGCAGCTCTATCCGGCGGCCGAGACCGAGCGGCATACCGACCGGGGCCAGGCGGATTATTTGCGCAAGCGCACGCTGCTCGGCGCGGTGGCGACGCTGCTCAATCCGCACGGGCTGGGCGGCTTCCGGGTGCTGATTCAGCAGCGCGGGGCCCCCGGCACCAGCCGCCGGCTGTTCGGCCTCGGCCCACAAAACGACTCCTAAGCCTGCCCGCTGTGCACGTGATGGCCCCGCATAGGGGTGGCTGTGCAGGTTTGGATGCCGCGTAGAGGCGGCGGCACGTCTGCGCACGCCAGCCGGCCCACAGCTCGACGTGTAGCTGGCTACGTGGCACACCTGGGCGCGTTATGCTATGGTCCGGCGTGGACGCTCGACCCGGCGCCCGGACCACCAGCCCAGCGGCCAGCCGACGCGCGGGCCGCTGGCATCGCCCGGCGCACCTGGACGCAAGACGAGGAGTAGCCCATGAGCAGCCCATCCATGGACAACATCGCCGGCTCGTTCGCCGCTCTGCAGGCGGCCTTCCAACCCCAGAAGGCGCAAGGCGTCAACCAGACCCTGCAGTTCGACTTCACTGGACGTGAGACCGGCACCTGGCACGCCACCGTCAATAACGGCACGTTCAACTACGCGCAAGGCCCTGCCGAGACCCCCAACGCCACGATCACCGTTGACTCCGACGACTGGCTGAAGCTGTTGCGCGGCGAGCTCGACGGCATGTCGGCCTTCATGCAGGGCAAGCTCAAGGTCGCGCCGATGTCGGCAGCGATGAGTCTTATGCAGTTCCAGAACTGGTTCGCGCGCTGACCTCGCTGGCCGCGAATACACATGCCAACGCCTCCGCTGTCCCGGTACGAGCGGGATCGCGGAGGCGTTGGTGTGTTCGTGCGGCCGCCGGTGGGCGTACGTCTTCTCTTACGCCGAGGCGCGCTCGCGCCAGGGGCCCACGGCGAGCCAGACCCAGGCGAAGTGCAGGCCGGCGTCGCGCAGCGCCACCGCGCGGTGGTAGCCGTCGCACAGCAGCACTGAGCGTGTCGGATCGCGTCCCTCGCCGCCCAGACCGATCAGCGGAACGCACTCCTCGCCGCGCCGGAACGCCGCGCGATAGTGGCGCAGCTTGCCGCGCGAGAGCTCGACCGCCCGCAGCAGGCAGAGCTGGTCCAGCGGAACGAGGTGCAGCTCCCAGCGATAGCTGCCCACTTCGAAGTCATCGGCCTCGGCCGCCGTCATCACAGTGTGCAGATAGGCGTTCACATGCTCGCGCGCGGCGGCCGAATCGAGGGCGCGCAGCGCGCTCAGCTCGGTGTACGGCGCCACTGGCGGCAGATGCTTGAGCGGGCGTGACCGGCGGGCAGCACGGGCCGGCGGGACGGCGGCAACGGTCGTCGCCGCGCGCTCCGCAGCGCGCTGTGTTGCTTGTGATCGCCGGGTCGCCATCGAGAGCACTCCTGATCTGTCACAGAGAGAACGTCGCCAGCCCGCAGCGCGCAGCATGGCGCGGAAACGGTAACTGGCGCGGAAACGTGCCATCCTACCGATGCTCTATGCACGCCGCATGCCGGATGAGGAAACCGACGGGTAGGGCCGCACGAGAGGGGGAAGGGACGCAGGCAACCTGCCGCCGCCCACACCCCTAGAAATCTAGACGATGCGCAGCGCCGAGTGCCAGCCACGTGGGACCATCGGCAGGGCCGCACGATAGTGTACTATGCGGCGGGGGCGATGTGCAACAGCCCTCGGTACTCTCGCGGCACTCCTCTTCCGTCTCTTTGTCCCTTGTCGGAGGCGCACGTGGCTGATCTTCACCTCGTCGGGCTGATCGGCTTTCCCGTCGGCCACTCGCTCTCGCCACGCATGCAACAGGCGGCGTTCGATGCGCTCGGCATCTCTGCGCGCTACGTGTTGTGGGAGACGCCGCCCACGGAGCTGCCCGCGCGCGTGGCGGCGCTGCGCGAGCCAGAAATTCTCGGCGCCAACGTCACCATCCCGCACAAGGCGGCCGTGCCGCCGCTGCTGGATGAGACCACCGAGGGCGCACGGCTGGTGGGTGCGGTGAACACCATCGTGCGCATCGAGACGACAAGCGGGGTGCGGCTCGCCGGCCACAATACCGACGTACCGGGGCTGCGGCGGGCCCTGGCCGAGCTGGGCGCGTGGACCTCACCCCCTGGTCCCCTCTCCCATGGGGAGAGAGGGGCGGGCGCACCGGGCGACGTTCATCAGGTAGGCACATCCGTCGTTAGCGAGGAGAAGGGGAAGGACGGGCACCGGCGGATGCTCGTGCTGGGCGCGGGCGGCTCGGCGCGGGCGGCGCTCGCCGTCGCGCGGCTGGAGGGCGCCGTCGTGTGGGTGGCGGCGCGGCAGCTCGACGCGGCACGGGCGCTGCTCGGCGCAGGCACGGCTGCCAGCGCTGGCGCGCTCGATCTGGCAGATCCCGCGCGGCTGGCTGAGGCCCTGGCAGAGACAGACGTGCTGATCAACACGACGCCCGCCGGCATGGGCGATCCAGACGCTGCGCCGCTGCCACTCGATCTGCTCGCGCACCTGCCGGCGGATGCTGTCGTCTTCGACCTGGTCTACGCGCCGCCCGAGACGGCGCTGGTGCGGGCGACGCGCGCGCGCGGCCTGCGAGCCAGCGGCGGGCTGCCGATGCTGCTCTACCAGGGCGCCGAAGCCTTCACGCTCTGGACTGGCCGTCCGGCGCCAGTCGAGGCCATGCGCGCCGCGATTAGCGAGCCCCACTGACCACGTGCTATGGTGTGCGCGGGTGGATCGTGAGACTCGTTGAAACCCAAATGGCGCTGTGCTATGCTTGCGCCCACGTCGAGTTGGACTCGGCGTCATATGGGCCACCTCAGGAAAGCAGGGCCGCCAATGTGATGTGATGTGAGCCGCGGTGACGAAGGGGGCGAGCTGACCATGGCGACTGGTCCCTACCAGTTCTATTGGTATAATTCGTTTTCGTGTCGCCCGACTATGATGGTCGAGCTTGCCCGTCCACATCTCGCGCGGGGGGGCCGCGTCAGATTTCAGCTTCCGCTTGCGGATGGCCGCATTCTGGTGGTGATTGAATTCGCCGATGGGATCGGCATGGTTGAAGGCCCTCAGAACAGGCAGGACTTCAAGTTTGCCTGTGTGCCGGACGTGTTGGACAGCCTGCTGAATCTCAACGCCATCACCGGCGGACGGGTGACCAGCATTGTCCCCTATGGCGCTAACCAGATCCTCGTTTCCATGGAGCTGCTGAAGGTTCCTGATAACAGCCGGCGGTGACCCCGGAATCAGATGACGGTTTCCGAGTGTAAAGGACGTCGGATCACATCACCGCTTGACGCCCTTGATATTGCGCACCGTCACGGTTCCCAGCACGCAGAAGATCACGAACCAGACGAAGAGGAACGTGTAGCCCAGGTCGCTATGGCCGATCACCACCCCTAGCGCCAGCAGCCACCCCCCGAAGACCACCGCGAAGACCTGCGGCAGCGTCAGTCCGATGTTCCAGACGCCCATGTCGCGCGCGAAGGTGGACTCGGACGGCAGCACGTCGGCCACCAGCGCCCAATCCACGCTGACATACGAGCCGTAGCCCAGGCCGAAGACCGCCGCCGCGCCGAATGCCAGCGTCAGGATGCTGCCCGGCACCAGATACGGCGCGAGCACGAAGGCCGCGCCTACCAGCGCCATGAATGCGCCAGAGAGATAGACCATCCGCTTGCGGCCGATGCGGTCGGAGCCCCAGCCGGCGAAGATCGTGCTGATCGTCGCCGTGACGGTCAGGATAATGACGAAGGTGGTCGTCGCCGCCTCGGGCGAGGGCGCCTTCGCCACGTCGCGCATGTAGAACTCCAGGAACGACTGCACCATGTAGACGCCCATCATCACCAGCATGCGCGTCAGCACCACCCAACTGAAGTCCGGCGCGCGGCGCGGACTGAAGCCGAAGGCACGCGCGGCGCCGATCCCGGCAATGATGACGGCGGCCAGCTGCAGGCCGTTGAGCGTGTTGGGGTCGAGCGAGAAGCCCAGGCCGGCATTGAAGACAGCCAGCGTCGCGCCGACGACCACGATGACCACCAGCACCGTCACGAGCAGCGTGCGCCAGGTCTGGCGATCCTGCGCGCGGTGAGCAGCCGAGTCGGCGCCCGGCTGCCAGGGATCCTCGCGGACGGTGATCGCCGTCAGCAGCGCCATCACCGCGATGACCACGGCGACCGTGCCGTAGGCCAGCACCAGGCCGCGGTCAAAGACGGCCGCATCCTGCGTACCACCGAGCAGCGCGGCCGAATTGAAGCCGAAGAGCGTGGGCGCGATGGCTCCGCCGATCTGGCCGAGGAAGAGCGCCAGCCCCATGATGCCCGAGGCCCTGCCGCGCTGCCCCTCCGTCACCATATCCGGCAGCAGCGCGTGGAAGGGCGCGGCGGCAGCGTTATTGGCCAGCTGCGTGAGCATCAGCCCGCCCATCAGCACCAGCACGCTCGGCGCCAGGGCGTTGCCGCTGCCCTGCTGGATGAACAGCCCCGGCGCCAGCGCCATCACCAGCAGGCCGACCACATTGAGCGCGGTGCCGCCGACGATGTAGGGCCGGCGGCGGCCGAAGCGTCCCGGCGTGCGGTCGCTCAGCAGCCCAAACAGTGGATTGGCGATCAGCGCGACCACCAACCCCGGCGCCTCGACCAACGCCAGCGTGAGCGCCTGGTGCGCGTCCACCCAGGCCTTACGGTCGGCGAAGGTAGCGCCGGGCGCCGCGTGAAAGAGCAGTGCCGTTACCTGGCTCGGTACCAGCAACAGCAGGATCGCCGCCCAATGGAAGTTGATCGCGAACCAGAAGATGCTGATGGCGATCAGCCCGCCGAGCGAGCGCCGCCGTTGCGTGGAGGCTACACCGGCCTTGCCAGAGGTGCGCGATGTCGTCGTCTCCGCCGCTGCCATGGGCTGCCCTCCCATTCAGACGCGATCAACCACCGAGAACACGGAGCGCACAGAGCACGAGCTGAGAGACGGAAATCTGCGATGCCGTTCTGATGATCGGGCGGCGTTCTGTGGGCCGAAAGCAAACGACGTCGCACAGCCACACCGCGCATTGCGGCCAGTCGGATTGCGGCCAGTATAGCATACGAGGGGAAGGGTATCGCCTGGCCGAGCGCGAGCGGCTGGATGGCACACAGTGTATAGCGGGGCCGCTCGCTAGCGGGCGAGATGATAGGGGAGGTTGGCCACCACGACACCGCGCTGCGAGTAGAGGGCAAGCTTGAGGCGCAGGGCGGTCTGGTTGTGCAGGATACGCTCCCACCAGTGCGCTGGCACAAACTCCGGCAGGATCACCGTCACCATCGCGCCGGGGTTCGCCTCGCGCACCGCCCGGACGTACGAAATCAGCGGCGCCACCAGTGAGCGATACGGCGACTCGATGACCACCAGCCGCGGGATGCCCTCTTCCAGGACACTGCCACTGGGTGTCCTGACGGCTGGAGGACTCGTCACGCCGCCCGCGCGTGCCTCTCGCCGCCCATTTGGCTTGGCATTGCTCGCCTGTTCCTCGCGCTGGCTCGCGGTCCATTCCTCCCAGCGCGTGCGAAAGGCGGCCTCGTCGTCTGGATCGGTCGCCACATGCACCACCAGCGTATTGGGGGTGATCTCGCGGGCGAAGCTGAGCGTGCGCAGGGCGACGCGGTCTAGCCGCGCGACGGGGACCAGCACGATCATGGCCTGAGCGTGCGCTGGCTCGCGCAGGTCGAGGCTGCTCACCTCCGCCTCCACATTGCGATAATGGCGAGCAATCGCGCGGAACATCAGCACCACTAGCGGCACCAGAATCACCACGACCCACGCGCCGCGCTCGAACTTGGTGAACGCGACGATCGCGGCGACGATGCCGGTGGTGGTGGCGCCAGCGGCATTGATCACCAGCGAGCGCCGCCAGCCCGAGCCGGCCTGCGCGCGCAGCCGCCACCAGCGGACGACCATCCCGCTCTGCGAGAGCGTGAAGGCGGTGAAGACACCCAGCGCGTAGAGGTTGATGAGCGCGTCGGTGCTGCCTTTGAAGACCACCAGCAGCACACCGGAGAGCGCTCCCAGCACGACGATGCCGGTCGTGAAGGCGAGGCGGTCGCCGCGCAGCGAGAAGAGATGCGGCAGGAAGCCGTCGCGCGCCAGGAACCAGGAGAGGCGCGGGAAGTCGGAGAAGCTGGTATTGGCCGCCAGCACCAGAATGAGCAGTGTGGCGAACTGGATGACGTAGTAGAAGAAGCTCGCGGCCGGATAGCCCTTGAGGAAGATCAGGGAGGCAATCTGCGAATCTAGCGTCGGCTGCTGGTTGGCAAAGGGCACGATGCCGAAGCGCCAGGCGAGATAGGTGATGCCGACGAAGAGCGTCGCCAGGATCGCCACCATCCACAGCAGCGTGCGCCCGGCATTGCGCGATTCCGGCGGCTTGAAGGCGGGAATGCCGTCCGAGATTGCCTCCGTGCCGGTCATCGCCGAGCAGCCAGAGGCGAACGCCGTCAGGATCAAGAGGATGCCCAGCCGCTGGTGCAGATCGCCCCAGCCGCGTTGCGCCGCCGTCACACTCGGATGGACCGCGCTCAGCAGCCCGCCGTGGGTCGCGGCGTAGAAGATACCTGTGCCGATCATGATCAGGAACGAGATGATGAAGAGATAGGTGGGCGCGGTGAAGATGGTGCCAGCCTCCCGCACCCCGCGCAGGTTGATCACCAGGATCAGCACGATGCACCCCACGCCGAGCGGCACATCGTAGGGCGCCAGTGGTGTCACTGCCGAGACGAGCGCGTCAATGCCCGCCGAGACCGAGACGGAGACCGTCAGCACGTAGTCAATCATCAGCGCGGCCGCCGCGATCAGGCCGGGCAGGTCGCCGAGGTTGTCGCGCGCGACGATGTAGGAGCCGCCGCCGCGGGGATAGGCGTGGATGGTCTGGAAGTACGACATGCCGACGATCAGCATCAGTGCCACGATAGCCAGCGCGATGGCCGGGTTGACGCCCAGCGTGCCGACTCCCGCCGCGATCAACACGCCGAGCGAGGCCTCGGTGGCATAGGCCACCGACGAGATGGCGTCGGAGGAGAGGACTGCGAGCGCTTTGACCTTGGTGAGCCGCTCGTGGATGGCAGCGGTGGTGGGCAGGCGCTGGCCGATCAGCAGCCGCTTGACGCGTTCGGCCACCTGGCCGGCAGGCGTGCGGGGGCGCAGTGTCAGCTCCGTCGCCTCCAGCGTGTCTGGTCCATGCGCACGAAAATAGCGCACCATTGGCGACCGGATGCGGACGTACTGGGAGCCGAGCTTGGAGCCGCGAACGAGCGTGCGCTGCTCCACTCCCGCGCCGCTTAGCTCACCGGGGATGCGCAGCGGCTGATCGTCGCGTCGTCGCTCCGAGCGATTGGCCGCCAAAGGGGATGTGCGGCTGACGTTGCGCGGCGCGGCCGCTTCCTGGTCCTGCTTCTGCGCGCCGTTAGGCGAATCCGAGTCATTCGACTCCATCATCAAAGAAGACCTCGACAGGTGAATCAATAGACCAGCTTTGCTGCTCAGATGCTGAACGTGGCTGCGTGGTGAGCCGAGTGCGACGCACGCGCCGCACCGTGCCGGCGAACAGCCGCACGACCCGGCTGCGCCGCCAGCGTCCGAGATGACGCGCACGCACGGCAGCGAGCGCCCGCTCGTGCTCCCAGGCCTGGATGCACGCGACCTCGTCTGGATCGGCGGGCACCAGGCGTCCGTCACGCGCAACCCAATATTCGACGTCGTGATCGCCGAAAAAGGCGTCTTCGACATCGAGTGCGCCGCCATCTGGACATGGCATCTGCTTGTCGTGGGAAGTAGGATCGTGCATCGTGTTATTGCCAGGGCGCGCTCGCGTGGCGCGGGTGGCATCCATCGCCACCTGGTCGCGGGCGTAGAACATCCACCTAATAGCGTATGAGCGGCGGCGTAAAGGGCGCGTAAGGGTGCGCCCCATGCAGCATCAGGAAAGTGTAAAGATTCGGTCGCGACGGCAGCGGGTGAGAGTATGAAAGCGGTCGCCGCGGGCGCATCACCAACGGCGGTCACCTGCCGCTGGGAGGTGTGCTGGACGTGGGTGGCGCGGGCGCAGGCGCGTCAGGAGAGCGGAGGCGATAGCCAATGCCCGGTTCGGTGAGCAGGTAGCGCGGGCGGCTGGGATCGGGCTCGAGCTTGCGGCGAAGCTGGCCAACGAAGACGCGCAGATAGTGGGCTTCGTCCTCGTACTGCGGCCCCCAGACGGCGCGCAGCAGCGTGCGGTGAGTGACGACTTTGCCCGCATTGAGGGCAAGATACTTCAGCACTTCATACTCGGTGGGGGTGAGGTGGACCTCCGCGCCGGCCATCGTAACCGTGCGGCGCTCGAGGTCGAGCGCGAGGTCGCCGGTGGTGAAGAGCGCGGCGCTGGGGCTGGCCGACTGGAGCGAGTGGCGCAGCGCGACACGGATGCGCGCGAGCAGCTCGCCCATGCTGAAGGGCTTGGTGAGATAGTCGTCGGCGCCCAGCTCGAGCGCGGAGATCTTGTCGGCGTCGGCGCCGCGGACCGACAGCACGACGATCGGCACACGCGACCAACCGCGAATCTCGCGCACGACCTCCAGCCCATCCAGATCGGGCAGCGAGAGATCGAGGATCACCACGTCGGGATGCCAGCGGGATACCTGCTCGATGCCGTCGGCGGCCGTCGGCGCCCAGGCCACCTCGAACGAGGCACCGGCCAGCCCCGTCTGCACGGCGCGGCCGATCTCAGGCTCGTCATCCACCACCAGCACCCGCGCTCGCCCGGTAGGGGTGGGTGTGGACGCTGATGAGAGCGGCCAGCCGCCCGATTGGTCGCTCATGATGACACCCCTGTCCGCTGGGGGGGCGCCTCGGCGGGCGCGGGACCGAGCTCGGGCAATGCGCCGGCGGGCGTGTCGCGCGGGATGGGTAGGATGAAGTGGATGGCGGTTCCGGCGCCTGGGTGGCTTTCGGCCCAGATGCGGCCGCCGTGCGCCTCAACGATGGCCGCCGAGATGGCCAGGCCGAGGCCGGTGCCGGAGGGCGGGCGGGCGCTGAGCCAGGGCAGCTCGACGTTGCGGATGCGGTAGAACTTCTCGAAGATGGCGCTCAGCTCGCCCGGTGGAATGCCGATGCCCTCGTCACGGATGATGACCTCCAGCTCGCTCAAGGTCGGATCCACACGCGCCGTAATGTGAATGGGACTGGAAGGCGGTGAGTACTTGACGGCGTTCTCCAGCAAGTTGGTGAGCACCTGCTCGATCTGCGCGTGGTCCATCGGCACCAGCGGGAGGTCGGCAGGCTCGTCCAGGTATATCGGGCGGTCGCCAAGCTCGCCGGCCAGCTCCAGGCGGTCGAGCACAGTGGCGATGACGTCGCCGATCAGATACCAGTCGCGCTCAGGCGCCGCGACGCCGGCCTCCAACCGCGAGAGGTCTAGCAGGTTGCCGACGAGGCGATTGAGACGCGCGGCGCTGATGTCTATGCTGCTTAGCAACGCCTGACGGTCGGCGTTGCTAAGCTGGGCGTGGGGATCAAGCAGGCTGCCGGTCGCGGAGGTGATCGAGGCGAGTGGGGTGCGAAGGTCATGGGTGATCGAGCCCAGGAAGGCATCTTTCAGGCGATCCCCTTCGCGCAGCGCCTCGGCGTGGATGGCTTGTTGCTGGAGCATAGCACGGTCCAGCGCCAGCGCGATCTGCTCGCAGAAGGCGGCGAGCAGGCTGGTCTGGGGGTCACGCTCGGGACGAGCGGCGAGTGCGGGGGCACGATCGTTACGGGCCGGCAGCCCTTCGACCAGGCGCTGGAGAGTCCCGGCGCCTGCGACGCCCAGCACGCCGACGATGCGCAGGCCGCTCGCCAGTGGGATGAAGTAGTAGAGCCGCTCGTCGCCGGGATGCTCGCGCGGGGCGATCAGGCCGCCGACGCTCGTGCCGTGTTCGAGTGTCCAGCGTGCCTGGGCTAGCTCCTCCGGGGTCGCGAGGCTGAGCGGAGCAGCCGAGGCGTCGCGCGCTGGGGCCAGGGCGCGCGCAATGGGGTTGCCCGCGGTGTCTGGCAGGATGATGCAACAGGCGGTCATTCCGGAGCTGGAGAAGACCGTTAGCACGCGGCCGACGAGCGCGGCCAGCAGGCTGTCAAGGTCAGGGGTGGAGGCGATAAGCTGCGAGAGGGCGTAGAGAGTCGCGGCTCGGCGTTCACTGCGGGCAGCGTCATCGGCGCGCGCCCGCACGGCGGAGGTGAGCTGGCCAAGCACAAGGGCGGTGGCCAGCAGTGCCGAGAGCGAGATCCACTCCGCCGGATCGTCCATTGTGGGACCATGCAGAGGCGGGACGAAGAAGAAGTCGTAGGCCAGGAACGCCAGCACCGAGGCTGCCACGGCGGGCCAGCGGCCAAAGGTCACCGCCAGCCATAGCACGACGATCAGGTACAGCAGCGAGAGATTGACGGGCGGGGTGACAGAGAGAATAGCGGCGATCACCACGGTGGTGATCGCGACGCCCAGCAGCGCCGCGCCGTACTCCAATAGCGGACGCGGCAGGTGGCTGAGACGGCGTGCGAGCGCAGTACGTACTCTGCCCGCCAGCATACCTGGCGAGTGCGCGGGCGGCAGTATGAACCGGGAGAGAACGCGCATGGAATTGCTCCGCGCCGAACGCTCGGCGTTCATGTTGCGCCGCGACGGGACGGCGCTATCTGTAGCATGCGCTCCCGCCCCTGGGGACTGCAAGTCTCCGACGCGGGACCAGGGGGCCGTCGTGTCTCATCGCTAGCAGACGTCCAGGCTAGCAGCAGGGCTGCACTTGCCGAATGGGCTCGGGCATGGTGTACTTTACCCAGCGAGCGCAGAGTTGAGGCTTGCGCCGGGCGCTCCGCACCGCCGATACGAGACAGGCCCATGTGAGCGTGGTCGTGCTCGGGGAGAATCAGGGCCATCAAAGCGGAGGCGACCGCCATGCGGGAAACACCAGACATCACGACCATCAGCATCCTGGTCTTCGTCGCGTTCTGGGTGCTGGCGGTCGGCGTCGCGTACGCCGCCGGCCGGCGCTGGGCACGTGCGCACACATGGTGGAGGCAGATGGCCGCCCAGTGGCGAGCGGCGCTTGCGCTTGCCCTGACATTCGCGACCAGCTTGGTCATCGGCCATTTCGATGCTGGGAGTCTTGCCGGCGGCGTGCTATGGGGAGCGGCAATCTTCTGCCAGGCACTGTTCGGCTTCGCGCTGGCGCGCGGCATCGGCAAGTTCGAGCCGCTGCCGGTGGTGCGTGCGACCCGCCGCCGCGAGCATATCTGGCGCCAGGCGGGGTTGATGCTGCTGGTCGCCCTGCTCGTCGTGCCGGGCACCATTGTCGCCAGCGTGGTGGGCACGGTAATCAGCCAGGGCTTCTTCCACGAGGCGTACCGCACGGTCGCCAGCACCAGTTTGTTTCCGTCGAACCGGTGGCTCACCTTCTTCTCACTATTGGCGGGAGCCGGCATCGCCGAGGAGACACTCTTTCGCCTGGTGGCGCTCTCGCTGATCTGGCGGCTCTCGGGCAGCCGCTGGCTGGCGATCCTGCTGTCGGCGGCGCTATTCGGCGCCTACCACCTCTCGCCGATTGACTCGTTCTACCTCACGTTCTGGCAGTTTCCGCTGCGACAATTCTTCTCTTCGATGCTGGCAGGTGTGCTGTTGGGCTACGTGTACGTCAAGCGCGGCTACGAGACCGCGGTCCTGGGCCACACGCTGTCCGATTGGATTCCCCTGCTGCTCGCGGCGTAATCGGCTGCCACCCATGTGCGAGCGAGGTGGCCACAGCCTACGTGGGCGTCTCCGTCTCCAGCCCGGCAAGGGTGCGGGCGCGCCGCATGTGGGCGCGATCGTGCTCCCAATCGGGCATGCCAGGGGCACGCTCCGCGATGGGCGTTTCGAGCAGGGCGGTGGTATGGGCCAGGCGCGGGTCGCACAGGAAGGCGGCCAGCCCTGCCTCGGGGATAATGCCCTCGCCGATGCGGGCATGATTGTCCAGGTGACTGCCGAGCGCCTTGGGAGTATCGTTGACGTGCAGGACTGGCACGCGGGCGAGGCCGAGGATGCGGTCGGCGGCGTCGAGTGTGGCGGCGGCGCCCTCGGGCGTGCCGATGTCGAAGCCAGCGCCCCACAGATGCGCGGTGTCGAGGCAGACGCCCAGGTGGTCAGCATGCTCTGGCAGGGCGTCGAGCACGGCGGCGAGATTTTCGAAGCGCGGGCCGAGCTTGCCACCGCCGCCGACGTCGTTCTCCAGCAGCAGCGCCACCGACTCCGGCGCGCCCTCCAGCACGCGACGAAGTCCATCGGCGAGACGCTCCAGGCCGGCCTCGTCGCCCGCGCCGCCATGGCTGCCGATGTGGAAGACAACGCTCGACGCACCATAGCGCTCGGCACGCTCCAGCGTGGCGCGCAGCAGCGAGATCGAGCTTTCCCAGAAGTCGTCGCGCGGCGAGGCGAGGTTGATGAGATACGTGGCATGCACGACGACGGGTGAGATCCCATGTTCCTCGGCGGCACGGCGGAAGGCCTCTTCGCGCGCGGGGTTGGGGTCGGGCGCACGCCAGCCGCGGGGGTTGGTGACGAAGATTTGGGCGGTGTCGCAGCCGATCTCACGCGCGGTGCGCAGCGCCTCGACGGGACGCGAGCCGGTGGGCATGTGCCGGCCGAAACGCATGAAGGTCTCCTTTTACGTGCCAGAACGGGGTTGTGGGATCGGCTGCGGGACGTTGTCATAGCGCGCCTGCTACGAGCATACCTGGCCGCAGCGTCGGGCGCCAACGGCTGAGCAGGACAAGGCGAACGTCGCTACGCCGGTTGCAGGCTATCGCCCGACGATGTCACGCCGAAAGCGAGCACGCAGCACGAACAGCCAGATAGTCCCGATAATGCTGAAGGCAATGGAGATCGCGGCCAGTCCCCAGTACCACAGTGGAGCGCGGGCCGGGACGTTCGAAACGCCCAGCAGGCCTGGCGTCGTGACCGCAAGCCCGAGGATGCCGACCGAAGCGACCGCGAGGGCGGTATAGAACGTTCTGTCGAACCCTCGTAGTGTGTTCACAGGTCTGTTTCCCTCTTTGGATCGTTGAGGATCCAACTGTTCCGCGCCCCTTGGCACTTGCACGGAGAGCTGACGGGCAAGCCAGTCCCCTTCGAATCCGGCTGGCATCAAATGCGCCAGACGGCTGTGTAGCCGCGCCTCATTATACTCTTGGCACAACCCACTGGCCGTGGAGCGCGGGGGCATCTCAGAGTTGGCAGCGCTGGACGACAATATCTCAACACGTTCCGTGAACGCGTCAATGCAAACAGGCGGCCTATGTTCCACAGCCTGCCGCGGTGCTGGCGCACAAGGGCTAACCAGCAGGTCGCGGCTGGCGAATCAGAGCAGTAGCCACGGCATGCCTTCGAGCCGCACTGGCCACCATCGGCCCCGTGCGGCTTCTCAGCGCCCCGCCTCAGCGTGACAGTAGGGCGAGCAGGACGTACAAGCGGTAAGTGGTGCCTACAAGGAGCGCATGTACCTATGATGTGATGACGGTGAGGAAGTAAGGCGAGAGGCGAGAGTCTGATTGCGGAAAGGTTACGACGGTGCTCTACATGGTGATCGAACGCTACAAGAACGGCGATGCGGCGGCTGTCTACAAGCGGTTTGACGAACAGGGACGGATGATGCCCGATGGGCTGCGCTATGTCAGTAGCTGGGTGGAGACGGGCTTTGGGCGCTGTTTCCAACTGATGGAGACCGACGATCCAGCGCTGTTCGACCAGTGGACGGTACACTGGAACGATCTCGTTGACTTTGAGATTCTGCCGGTGATGACCTCCGCCGAGGCAGCCGTGGCAGCCATGCGTGACGAACGCCAGGAGTAGCATCTGTTGTAGCGGTGCGAGCACAGGAGCTGTCAGACCGACAGCGCGCAGCACCAGACACCAGGCATCGGGCACCCGATGACCACACAATGGCCGTGCCGGCTACGCTCGTGACCTGGCCCACGTCTTCATGCGCCGAAAACATCCCAGCTATGAGGAGGTTGGACATTGGGAAAGCCAGCGTTCTCCCTTACGACATACAAAGACCCGGCAACTGTTGCGCTTGTGAGCACGACTGACCGTACAGTATTGGCTGTCTGGGCGATTGATTGCGCGGAGCGTGTCTTGCCCTATTTTGAGGACAAGTATCCCCAAGACCACCGTCCCCGGCAAGCGCTCGAGACACTTCAGAAATGGATCGAGACGGGTGTGTTTGAGATGGCGGTGATACGCAAGGCGTCGCTGAATGCTCACGCCGCCGCTCGTGCCGTCGGCGAAGATAGTGCCGCTCGCTCGGCGGCCCGCGCCGCGGGTCAAGCCGTGGCAACCGCGCATGTTCCCCTGCACGCGCTTGGCGCTGCGAACTATGCCCTACAGGCGATCTACAGAGCCACTAACCCCTCGGCCGCCGATGTTGCAGTCGCCCAAGAACGCGCCTGGCAGCTCCAGCACTTGCTCGACTTTCGAGGTAATCAGTGATCGGTTTGTGAGCGGCGCCGAGAGGAGGGCTTATGCCCGAGACGACATCGGATTGGCAGGCGCTCTTCGATGTGCGCGGCCGCACGGCTGTCATCACCGGCGGCAGTGGTCAACTCGGGCGGGCCATGGCCACTGCGCTCGCGCGGGCTGAGGTGCGCGTTGCCATCCTCGGCCGCCGCGCCGAGTCGGCGAACGCGGCCGCCGAAGCGATCCAGGCCGACGGCGGGACGGCGATGGGCATCGCGTGCGACGTGCTGGAGCGCGCCACGCTGGAGCGCGCCCACGAGCAGGTGACATCCGCGTTCGGCCCCGTGGACATCCTGATCAACGCCGCCGGAGGCAACTCGCCCGCGGCCACCACGTCCGCCGAGCAGTCCTTCTTCGCGCTCGACGCCGCGGCCGCGAGCCAGGTCTTCGCACTGAATTTCATGGGGACGTTTCAGGCGTGCCAGGTCTTTGGCCGCGACATGGCGGAGCGCGGGCACGGCTGCATCGTCAACGTGACTTCGATGAGCGCGCTGCGCCCGCTGACGCGCATTCCGGCCTATAGCGCGGCCAAGGCGGCGGTCGCCAACTTCACGCAGTGGCTGGCGGTGCACATGGCGCAGGAGTACAGCCCGCGCATCCGTGTCAACGCCCTGGCCCCCGGCTTCTTCCTGACCGAACAGAATCGCTACCTGCTCATGGATGCGGACGGCACGCTGACCGCGCGAGGGCAGACGATCGTCAGTCATACGCCGGCCGGGCGCCTGGGTCAGCCAGACGACCTGGCGGGCACGCTGCTGTGGCTGGTGAGCCCGGCCGCGGCGTTTGTCACGGGCGTGGTGGTGCCGGTGGATGGCGGCTTCTCGGCCTTCAGCGGCGTCTAGAGGTGAAGCGGTGCATCATCCTTGTGCCATACGCCTGCGGGTGGGCTGTCCTGCCGTGGCACGTTTCGAGGTGTCCACACGTGAGCAGAAGAGCGCGCGGGAAGGACGGTGCATCCATGGCGGCAGGCAGGGGCGAACAATCCGCGCTGCGGCGCCTGATCGAGGAGGATGCGGTCGGTCAGCTTCGGCGCCGCGGCGGCCTGATGGCAGCGCTGGGCAGCGAGGATGGCGCGCTCAAGCTCGATTGGGTGGAGGCCGTCGCGCGCTTGCTCGCCGATCCAACAGGGCTGGAGGAGGTCGAGGCGGAGGCGTGCGCAATCAGGGAGCGTGGGATTCGCCACATCATCTGGGCGGGCATGGGCGGCTCGGTCCTGACGGTGCGCGTCCTCTGCCAGCTTGGCTTCTGCAATGGACAGAACGATCCCGAAGCGCCAGATCCGAAAGGCGAGGCGGTTGCGATCTATCCTCTGGACAGCACCGACCCTGCCGCACTCAATGCGATCGTGCGCGCGATCGCGGCGGCGAAGCATCTCGCGCTTCCCACGCACTCGCCCGCGGCGATGGGAGGCCCGGAGAGCGAAACGCCAGCCGAGGCCGCATTCCTCCACGCGCTGCTGCATGACGTCATGATGATCGGCGTCTCGATGGGCATGACCTCGGAGGAGCCGATCACGCACCTGACGTGGTTCACCGGGCTGCTCGCGCAGGCGGGGCTGCGGCTAGCGGAGCATCTGGTGGTCATGACGCTTCCCGGCTCATACCTAGATGCCTTTGCCCAGGAGCACCAGGCGCCGCGTCGCCCACTGCAGCTAGACGGCGGGACGGGCACCGGCGGACGCATGAGCGCCCCTGGAACGCGCGTCTTTCTGCTGCCGGCGGCGCTCTATCTGACTGGTCACGACACCGCGCCCGGCCAACTGCGCGCGGTGCTGCAACGCGCCTGGGACGAATACGACCTGGACCTGGCGGCCGCTCGGCCGGCGGACCATCCATTCGTGCGGCTGGCGGCTGCCATCAGTGGTGCCAGCAGCGACGGCGCCTGCCGCGTGCTGGTGCGGATGCCGGAGGGGTGGGGCGGCTTCGTGCCCTGGCTGGAGCAGTTGATGGAGGAGAGCCTGGGCAAAGGCGGCCAGGGCGTCGTGATCTTCGACGATCAAACGCTGAACCGGTCGGCGCTCGCCTATCGTGAGGACGGACTGCTGCGGGTGCAGGTTGTGGCTGGCACGCTTCAAGCGGCGGGGACGCAGCCGCTTGCGCACGACCGTCTCTTCATCCTCTCGCAGCCCGCGCTCGCGGCCACCCAGCCGCACGACCGCCTGGCGGCGCTGGCCGCCAATTTTCTCGGCTGGCAGTTGAGCATGGCGATCTACGGCTATCTGCACCGGATTCCGTTCGCGGGCCAGCCAGCCGTCGAGAACTACAAAGCGCGGGCGCGCGCGCTGCGCGCGCAGCCTGATCCGCTGCTGAGCGTGGCGGAGTGGCGGCCAGCGATACGCGATGGCGACCTGACCCTCCTTGCGCCCGCGGAGACCATCCCCAGTGGGCAGGAGGAGCCCGCCTCCTTGCTGGCGTCAGCGTTCACCAGCGTCCTGCGAGCGGCGGCTGCGACTGGCGACGCAGACAGGCGCTCCGAACGACGATTTCTGGGCTACCTGGACGTGACCATCAACGGCCAAGCGCCGGCGAGCGTGCTTTCCCTGCTGGACGAGCACGTGCACGCGCTTGGGAACACGCTGCTGGGCGTTCCAGTGAAGCTGCGGCGAGCGCCGGCCGCCTATCATTCCACCGAGCAGAGCGAGATGGACGGGCCGCGCGATCTGGTCAGCCTGCGGCTGGTCGCGCGGGACTCCGAAGCTTGTTTGGTGGGCAGCTACACCAATCGGTTCCTGCATGCGCAGGCAGTCAGCACATGGCAGGCGATGCTGGAGGCCGGCCGCATCTGCTTCTTGCTCGTCATAGGTGGCACGTTAGCCGATGCGCTGGAGCCACTTGCGGATTTCTTCACTCGTGTGCAGGCGGACCTTGGCCAGCCGTGAGTGATTGCGGCTCGTCGTCGCCGACGGCCTGGCGGATGAGCTGGACGGAGGCCGCACGGCGCTCTTCGAGTGCATCGAGGGCTGGCTGCTCTGGCTGGGGGAGGGCGTCCAGGCTGGGGAGGCCGAACTGCTGCAGGAATTCAGGCGTGGTGCCGAAAAGCGCGGGACGCCCAATCGTGGCGGCGCGGCCGACCTCCTGCACCAGCCCGTGCTGGATGAGGCTGGTGAGCGAGCGGTCGCTGTTGACGCCGCGAATGAACTCGATCTGCGAGCGGGTGATGGGCTGGCGGTAGGCGACGACGGCGAGCGTCTCGAGCGCCGCGGTGGTCAGCTTGACCTGGGTAGGCAGCCCTAGCAGCGCGGCGACGAAGCGGGCATTCTCGGGGGCGGAGACGAACTGGACGCTATCGCCGGCCCGCTGCAAGCGAATGCCGCGGCCGTGGCGCTCGCAGTCCTCGGCCAGCGCGGCCAACGCCTGGCGCAGGCGGCGATCTTCCACCAGCAGCAGGCGTTTCAGCTCGGCGATCTGCAGCGGGCGCCCGGCGACAAAGAGCAGGCTCTCGACCACCGAGCGGAGCTGCTCCGGGGCGAGCATGCTGGCTGGCAACGCAGTGGCGGCGCCTTCCAGGGGCAACGGCGCGGCGGAAGGCGCATCTGGCGCGGCAGTCGCGTCGGTGTGCGACGATTGGCGTGAAGAGCGCGGCATGCTCACGAGTATAGCACGCTTGTGGGCGGGAGGGGTCTGCGATCATGCTATACTGTTGCGGCCGGCCCACCAGCGGCCGGCGGAACGAATGCCGCGCATAGGCAGGCATCATACGCGCGGCTCTGATGGATGCAGATATGGGGAGAGACGGCATGCAGGGGTCGGGAGCATGGCGCGGCCAGCGGCGAGGAACGCGGCGGGTGATATCGGGGCTCGCGCTAGCGGTGATGATGCTGGCGCTCGCCGCGCCAATGGGAACGCCGCGCGCGGCGGCACGCCCGCTCGACGGCGGGACGCTAACGATCATGATCCCGCAGCCCGACTCGAACGGCGAGATTGCCGGGCCGGTGGGGATCAATCTGACGGTGAGCGGCACCGGCTTGCAGGATGGTGACACCTACGCGTTGGGCTACGCTTCCCAGGATAACCAATGTGCCAGCGGGTTTCCACTCTTTCAGAACGTGACGGCGACGGCGACCGGCGGGACGTTCACGACAACCTTTGCCTGGCCGAAGGCTGTCAATAGTGTTGGGGCGCTCTACTACATATGCGCGCAGGACACCAATCAGCCCGATAGTCCGCCCGTACAGTCGGATCAGCTCTTCCACGTCTTATCGGCCGCTGCGCCGCTCTTCACTATCAGTGATGCCACGACCCAGAACGCGATCCCCGGTCCGCCGTTCAATATCTTCGCTGGCGGGCAGATCACCCTGCTGGGGCGCAACTATGTGCCGGCCAACGTCACGCTGCTGGTCTATCTCTCGACGAGGAGGATCGCCACCGGCCAGGACTTCAGCGCGGCCCGGCTCCTCAGCACAGTAGACAGCCAGCCGGTCACGACGACTGAATCGGGAGATGTCTCGGCGACGGTGGCGGTGCCGGATGGGGTGAAAGCGGGCACCTACTTCCTCTATCTCGTCTCGAACGACCGGCAGGGCAACGCGCTGCCCTCGCTGATGGCGGGCGTGCAGGTGCGCGTGCGGCTGCAACCCACGCCGACAGCCAGCCCCAGCCCAGCGGCGACAGCCACTACGGGCGGGACCAGCACCGGCACGACCGGCAACGGCGGCCCGAGTACCGGGCGCATCCTGGGCATCGTTGGCTTCGGGCTGCTGAGTCTGATCCTCTTCGTGGTGGGCACGATGCTACTGGTCTCAGATGGGCGCCGACCGCAATAACCGCAGCAAGCGCTCGCGGCCTTCTTCGCGCTGTGTTGGGAGCGCTCAGACGAGAGTGGGCCAGACAGCGCGCAGGACCTCGGCAAAGGCGGCGCGCTCCTCCGGCCGGCCGACAGTAACCCGCACACAGCGATCGAGCGGTGGAGCGCCGGGCATGCGGATGAAGACGTCGCGGGAGGTGAGGGCGGCGAGAAGGGTGCGAGCGCGCTCAGGGCCTCCAACGTCCATCGTGACGAAATTGGCGGCGGAGGGCAGCGGCGCCAGGCCGAGCGAACGGGCCAGTGCGGCGTATTCTTCGCGGCCTTCGGCGACGGCGGCGGCGACGCTACGCAGGTAGTCCTGATCGGCGAGCGAGGCGAGCGCGCCAGCCTGCGCGACGCCGTTGATGCCGAAATGCAGGCGGATCTTGTCGAACGCGCGGATCGTCTCGGACGCGGCGACGGCGTAGCCGATGCGAGCTCCGGCCATACCGTGAGCCTTGGAGAACGTGCGGAAGCGGATCACACGAGGGTCGTCGGGCGCCAGCGGCGGAATCGCGTCGGGTGGCGCGAAGTCGCAGTACGCCTCGTCGAGCATCAGCAGGGCATCACTGGGCAGCGCAGCGCGGAAGGCGGCGATCTCGGCGGCGGTGTACCACGAGCCGGTGGGATTGTCGGGATTGGCGAGGAAGACAAGACGGGCGCCGGTGCGGTGGGCGGCATCCGCCAGGGCATCCAGATCGTTGCGGTCGTCACGGTAGGGGACGCGCTCGAGCACACCGCCGAAGCCGGCAACGTGGTAGCTGAACGTAGGGTAGGCACCAAGCGACGTGACGGCGGTATCGCCGGGATCGAGGAAGGTCCGCACCACCAGCTCGAGCAGGTCATCTATCCCGCTGCCGATGACGAGCGACTCCATTGGCACGCCGTGGTGGGCGGCGAGCGCCGCACGCAGATCATAGCTCTCCGGGTCGGCGTAGTAGTTGACGCGGGCGGCCGCCGCGCGCATCGCCTCGACGGCCTTCGGCGAGGGACCAAACGTGCTCTCATTGGCGCCCAGCCGCAACGCGAAGGGCCGCCCGCGCTGCCGCTCGATAGCCTCCGGCGCGACGAACGGCACGCTAGCGGGCAGCGAGGCGACGATACGAGAGTAGGCGGGGACGCCGTCGTCAGACATGGGGCACTCTCTTCCTCAAACCTGGGCTTCTACGGCCAGCGACGCTGACGCAGATGCTTGAACAGACTCCTGAGGTTATACGGGCAATTATGCCTCAGTTGGCAGGCGTCGCGCATGGTTTTGCCCAGAGTTAGAGTACTGCGCAGCGTGGTATAGCCTATGTGCCCTGAGCCAGTCCACCATGGCACCTGTGATTAGTTACCGGGTGGCGTCGTGCGTAAGGTCGTGGTGCGGAATGATGGCAGAAACCTTGGGCAGTTCCCGGTTCTTACGCCTTCTTGGGAGGCACCGTGCCGCGCCGAACAGAGATGCGTGCGCCCCACCACAGCGGCAGGCTCGCCAGCAGCCCAACGGCCAACGCGATCACCATCGCCAGGATCGCCTCGCCGACAGCGGGCTTCGTAGTCATCAGGAAGACGATGCCGAACAGGACCGCGACGTACACGTTCA
>DASUBU010000096.1:0-15568 GCA_035763125.1 Ktedonobacterales bacterium | reverse complement strand
AAGGGCTATTTCGTGATCAGCCTGGACCGCGCGGTTCAAGAGATCATCGTGCGCCACTATCTGACCGACCATACCCCGGCGCATGAGATGCGCGGACGTTCGGCAGGGCCTATGCTGCTGGGCCTGCTGCGCGAGGAGCTGGTGACCCAGCTCAGCCACGCCGGCTATCTCGGCGAGGAACTGGCCAAAGCGCAGGCAGCCCTGCACCTGGGGCTGCGCTACGATCAGGATCGCTCGTTGCGACCGCGCGAGACTCCTGTTGAGCCAGGACGAGATGCGCCTCCCAATGCGCCGCAGGCGGCTCCAGATCAGCGCGCGGCAACAGCGGCTGCCACGCCGCAAACGCCAGATGCGCCTCGCATGGCGCAGATCTCCACGCCGGCGACATGGGAGCAGTTTCGCGCGGCCGAGCTCGGCGCTCAGGTGGATGTAGTCCTGGCGGTCACGGAGCTGCCAGCGCCGGGGATCCTCGGCGGCACATTCCTCGAAGCCGATGAGGCCGAGCTGTTTAGCGCTTATCGACGCACAGCGCATCAGCTCCGCGTCTTGTGGACTCCTGCCACCCAGATCGCGATGGGCGGACCGGACGACCTGCATGTCGGGGCACTTGTGCGCGTGCGGGGCGTGCTCGCCTCGGATGCTCAGGTGGATGCGCAGAAGCTCGTGATCTTGACACACGCCGCGCGCATCGTCGAGGGTTGAATGCAGGCACGCCCACTTTCGTCGCGACGCACTCGGCATCCCGCGTGCGGTACGATACGAGCCAGAGCCGACCGCAGGGCCGGGCCAGGCCGCACAGAGGGGGCCGCCAGTGGAGATCGAAGCGAAGTTCGCGGTGATAGGCCCACTAGACCCAGCGAGCATTGACACGCTGGACCTGGCGCCGTACCGCCTCGTCCCGCGCGGCGTGCAGCGTCACCATGACGAGGTGCTCGATACCCCCGCCCGCAGCCTCACATCCGCCCGCCGGTCACTGCGCATTCGTCGCGCCGGCCAGGAGGCGCTGCTGACATTGAAGGGCCCGAATACGACATCGGACGACGGCATGTACGCGCGCGAAGAGATCGAGGCGTCACTGCCAGAGGGCACGGATGGCGACATCAGGGCGTGGCCGCCGCAGATCGCCGAGCGCGTCGCGCCATTGATCGGTGGGCAACCGGTCGCTCCGCTGGTGCGGGTAGATGTCACACGCCGGCTATGGGACGTCATGCGCGCTGGGCGGTGCGTCGCCGAGCTGGCGCTGGATAGCGGCGAGATTGCCGCCAACGGCCGCCGGCAGCCGCTCTACGAGCTGGAAGTGGAGCTAAAGGGGACGGGCAAGCGCGCTGACCTCGACGCACTTGCCGGACGGCTACAGAACAGCCTACCCTTGCGTGCCGAGCCACGCAGCAAGCTGCAGCGGGGGCTCGCGCTGCTCGATGAGGCGGAGCGCGCAGGCGCGACAGCGGTCGCAGAGGTTGGGCGGCGCGCGATTGTGGCGCAGCTCGACAGGCTGAAGATGGTTGAGACCGCCGCGCGCGGCGGCCAGGACTCCGACGGTGTGCATGACATGCGCGTAGCTGTGCGCCGCCTGCGGACGATGCTGGACGTGCTGGCCGCGTCACCCGATCTGGACGGACGGAAGCTGCGGAAGCTGCGTCGTGCTCTCAAGCCACTGGCGCAGGCGCTGGGCGGCGTACGCGATTTGGATGTGCTGCTCGAACGATTGGCCGCGTACGAGGCGTCTCAGCCCGATCTCAGTGCCGGGCTTGCGGCGTTCCGTGCGTGGCTGGAGCACAGGCGCGCCCGCGCTCATGCGCGGCTGGTCGCCTATCTCGACGGCGGCCGGCTCTCTGAGATATTCGTGAAGCTGGAGGACATGGTCGGCTCGCTTCAGGAGACTGGCAAAGAGAACTCCGTGGCGGTCGCGCAGTTCGCGGGTTCGGCCGCGTGGAGCCGCTATGAGGCGATGCTACGCGGCGGAGGTGCGGTCGCCGCACGCGATCCCGTTGGCCTTCACCACCTGCGTATCGCCTGCAAGCGGCTGCGCTATACGGTGGAGCTCTTCGCCGAGGAGCTGGGTCCTGCCTGCGAACCGCTGCTCGACACGCTCAAGCACGGGCAAGATACACTCGGTACGCTGCACGATGCGGTGGTAGAACGCGACCTGCTGGCGAAGATGTGCGCTAAACGAGCTGGCTCCGAGGCACTGGCGATCTACGACGCGGCGCTGGCGGCCGAGCGCGACGAGTGTATCGCCGCCTTTGCGCGCCAGTGGCCGGACCTTGGCGGGCAAGCCTTCCGCCGGCCACTGGCAGAGCTGATCGGTGCCCTGTGACACAGAATGGCCGCAGAGTGAAGAGTGAGGGCGAGAGCGGGAGGGAGAAGCATGAAGCTGTATATCATGCGGCACGGCCGCGCGGAAGACCGAGAGGCATGGGAAGGTGACGACGCGGAGCGTCCGCTGACCGATGAGGGCGTGTTGCGCACGCTCGCCGCGGCCCGCGGCCTCGCCAGCCTCGGTCTCCAGCTCGACGCGATCCTTTCTAGTCCCCTCGCGCGAGCCAGGGGAACCGCGGAGCTGATTGGCCCAGCCTTCGGCCTGCCCGTTCAACTCGAACCGACCCTCGCCCCCGGCGCGACGCTGGCACATGTGGCCGCGCTGCTCGCGGCCCACGCGGACGCCAAAGCGCTGCTACTCGTCGGCCACGAGCCGGATTTCAGCACTATCGTCGCCGAGCTGATTACTGGCGGCAAGGGCGCGGCGGTCGAGATGAGGAAGGGCGGGTGCGCGCGAATTGATCTGCCGGGCCGGGCGTTGCGCCACGCAGCGTCCGCACCAGCCAAGCTGGCAGGAACCGGCACGTTGGTGTGGCTGCTCACGCCGGCACAACTTGGCATGATCGGTGCGTCCGGCGGGGAGAGGGCCGCGGAGAGTGAGCCAGTGCTGCCAGCCACGGAGTCGCCAGCGGACGCCCTCTAGCTCATCTCTATGATGCCGGGGCAGCACGTGCCCGCGAGACGCGCTGCATGATATACTTTGCACAGCAACGGCATGTATGCACATCTGGCCGCGCTTGGGTGTATCGAAAGCGAGTCCTCACCATGCCCCTTGGTCTCCGCCTGCCTGAGCTCCTGATCATTCTGGCCGTTTTGATACTGATCTTTGGCGCGCGGCGGCTGCCGGAGCTCGGTTCTTCGATGGGCAAGACCATCCGTGAGTTCAAGAAGTCGCTCAACAGCAACGACGCCTCCGAGGCGCCGCAACTTCCGCCGGCCAGCGTCGAGCCGCCCGCCGACCGCTAATGCTCATCGTCGTGTGTCAGCGCGCGGCGCCGCAGCGCGAACGTCGCGCGCCGAAGTGCGCCCGCAGCCTTGACTCTATGCGGCTGGCGGGCGTTTGCGTTGTTTGCACGCCTGGGGGAGAGGAGCCCGCATGGGAGCCGCATCAGAGCTCGACTTTCCGCTTGAGGAAGCCACTATCGCAGACCTTCAGGCCGCGCTTGCCTCTGGCCGGCTGACTGCCGTCCGTCTCGTCGCGGCCTATCTCGACCGCATCGCCGCACTGAATCTGAACGGCCCTGCCCTGCGGGCGGTAATTGAGGTCAATCCTGATGCGCTGGCAATCGCCGACGAGCTCGATCGTATGCGCGCTACCTCCGGACCACGCGGTCCACTGCACGGCATCCCCATCCTGCTGAAGGACAATATTGATACCGCCGATCGTATGTACACGACTGCCGGCTCGCTGGCGCTGGTTGGGGCGCGCCCTGCTCGCGATGCGACGGTTGCCGCGCGCCTGCGGGCGGCGGGGGCGGTGATACTGGGCAAGGCCAACCTGAGCGAGTGGGCCAACTTTCGCTCGACGCACTCCTCCAGCGGCTGGAGCGCGCGCGGCGGCCAGGCGCGCAATCCTTATTCGCTGGATCGCTCGCCCTGCGGCTCAAGCTCTGGCTCGGCCAGTGCCGTAGCGGCCAACCTCTGCGCTGCCTCGCTGGGCACGGAGACAGACGGCTCGATCCTCTGCCCCGGCACGGCCAACGGGGTCGTCGGCATCAAGCCGACTGTTGGCCTCACCAGCCGCGCAGGCGTGATCCCGATTGCCCATAGCCAGGATACCGTCGGCCCATTCGGGCGCACCGTCGCCGATGCCGCCGTGCTGCTGGGGGCAGTCGCCAGCCCAGACGACCGCGACCCCGCGACACAAGGCTCCGCCGGCCGGGCAGCGACCGACTACACGCGATTCCTTGATGTGGATGGCCTGCGTGGCGCGCGCATCGGCGTCGCACGCTCGGTATTCTTCGACTTCAGTGAGAAGAGCAACGCCGCGGCGGAGGCGGCGATTAGGGTGATGCGCGAGCGTGGTGCGGTAATCGTGGATCCGGCGGACATCCCGACCGCCAAACGCATCGGCGAGAGCAGCAGCGAGCTAGAGGTGCTGCTCTACGAGTTCAAGGCTGACCTGAACGCCTATCTTGGCGCGCTTGGCCCAGAGGCCCCCGTTCACAGCTTGGATGAGCTGATTGCCTTCAACATCGCGCACGCCGCCGAGGAGATGCCCTACTTCGGCCAGGAGATCCTGCTGCAGGCGCAGCCCAAGGGGCCGCTCACCGACCAGGCGTATCTCGACGCGCTGGCCGAGAACCACCGGCTGGCGCGCGACGAGGGCATTGACGCGGTGATGGACCAGTACCAGCTCGATGCGCTCTGTATGCCCACTGGCGCACCCGCCTGGAAGATTGACCTGGTTGACGGCGACAACCGGCTGGGAGCAGCCTCGCAGGTCGCCGCGCTGGCCGGCTATCCGGCCATCACGGTGCCGGCCGGCGACACCTTCGGCCTGCCGCTGGGCATCACATTCATCGGCCGCGCGTACAGCGAGCCAACACTCATCCGTCTGGCCTACGCCTTCGAGCAGGCCACGCACCACCGGCGCGCGCCTACGTATCGCGAGACCACGGCCTAGCGGACGGTCACGCTGATGGCGTCGTAGCCGGAGGCGCCGTCTGGCAGGGGTGAGGCCGTCGCGGGCGACTGGACGTTGCCATCCAGATCAATCGCCCGCGCGGCGATCACGTATTGCCCGCTCGTGGGCTGCCACGGGTACTCCCACAACACCCAGGTCAGCGACCCTAGCGGGCGCTTCAGGTTCGCCGGCTGCCATGTCTGCCCGCCATCCAGGCTGACGTCCACCTGGGCGATGCCTCCCGCGCCGCTGTAGGCCACACCAGCGATGAAGGTGGGCCGCGCCAGCAGTAGATCGCCATCGTGGGGTGTATCTAACCGCGCGGTCATTTTGATCCGCGCCTCGCGCGTCCAGCCGCGTTGCTCCCAGTAGCCGGTGTAGCCGCCGGAGCCGAGCTGTAGGGAGGTCAGCCACTTGCCATTCTTCATGCCGTAGAGGCCGGGAATTAGCAGGCGCGCGGGGAAGCCGTGCGCCTGCGCCAGCGGCTCGCCGTTGAGCAGATAGACGATCAACGAGCGTGCATCTATCGCCTGGCTCAGATGGAGTGAGTCGCTGTAGCCGTCGGCCGCGCGGAAGATGAGCTCGCTCGCTCCAGGGCGGATGCCCGCATGATTGAGCACGTCGGCCAGCGCCACGCCGGTGAAGAGGCCGTTGCTCATCAGGTCGCCTCCCACCTCGTTGCTGATGCACTCGAGCGTGTGGTACCGCTCGACCGCGGGCAACGCGCTGAGCTGCTCGTAGCTCAGCGCGTAGGGAGCATCCACCAGGCCGCCGATCTCGAGCCGCCAGCTCGCCCTATCAACCTGCGGGTCTCCCGCCAGATTCTTCGAGACGTAATAGAAGCTGCGCTCAGCGGTCACTTCGGGAGTCTGGCCGCGCACCGCCGTCCACGGGCCATACTGCGGGACCGGCGGCGGGATGATCTTACTGGGCACGTTCCCCAGATGCAGCTGCGGGCCGCTGGCAGCCGGCAGCCCAATCAGGTTGCTGACAGCCGATGAGAGGGTCTGCCATAAGACGACGCCACCGCCCAGCACCGCCACGGCGATACCTGTCTGGCGCAGCAACGTCCGCCGTGCGATACGCTGGTCGTCCCCCGCTGTGGCATTCGCTGCAGTGGGCGCAGGCGCAGGCCGTTCGACCAGACGGATCAGAACGAGCGCGAAGACAGCATCTGGGATCAGCGTGGAGATGAAGACCGTGCCAGCACCGCCCAGCAGCGCCACGCCAAAGAGGCCGCCACCGATCAACGGCGCAAACAGCCCCGCCGCCAGCAACCACAACACTCCGGTCAACACGACTGCGTCGAGCAACGAGGGAGCCGGATGCACCGCCCGGCCGAGGCGAGCGAAGAGGCGCCCGCGGAGCGGCCAGTAGAGTGTGCCGACGAGCGCGGTGAGGACACCTTCGCCGACCACCACCGCACCAAAATAGAGGTGCTTGGCGTTGGAGCCGAAGGTGGCGAGCAAACGCTCGAACAGCGGCAAGGGCACCAGCGCGGTAAGCCGATCACCGAACAGCTCCGCGGGGGTGACGATGCCGAAGAAGTAGCGCGCGCCCAGGCCCGCTAGCAGCCCGCAGACCACAGCCAACACCGCCGCGCCGAACCGTACGCCGACCCCTAGATCGGCCCATCGGCGCACGCTCACCACAGGCTTGCCGTCTGGCTTCTCTTCCTGCCGCTCGCCAGCGGACTGCTCTTCTGTCGTCACTCGCAGCTTCTCGCTCTACTCATCGGATGGAAACCCGGCGGGACTGCGGCATGGGTGCCCGCTCACGCGTCCGCGCTACATCTGCTACGATAGCGCCGTATCCTTACGCAGTGCTTACAGGCTGCCGCCGCGCGTGCTACTTGTTGCGCTTCCAGTCGCGGAAGGTCCGCAGGAATGTGTCCAGGGCCTCAGCCGAGATTGTCTCCGCTGGCAGATTGCCCGCCAGGGTCAGAGTCTGGCGCATCTGTACCAGGTAGCACCTGCACCCCGTGCAGATGCCCAGATGATCATCGAAGCGCATGCGGTCCTCCGGGGTCATCATGCCCTCTAGATAGTCTGTCACCAGCTCCACTAGCTCCTGGCAGGAGAGGTCGGTCGGGGGCTCCATGCGCGACTACCCTTCCCCTAGATAGACATCGAGCGCGTGGCGGACCCTAGAGCGCGCCCGGTGCAACAGCACACGCTGATTGCCTTCCGTCAACCCGAGCAGAACACACACCTCAGCAGAGGTACAGCCTTCCACATCGCGCAGCGTGATCACCTGGCGCTGTGCTGGTGGAAGGCTTTCGATCGCCCGCGCAACGTGGTCGCGTATCTCGCCTGAAAGCAGGCGCTCCTCGGGGAGGGTGTCCCAGTCGCGCGGTTTCGAGACCCAGTGGCCGGCGTACGGCTGGCCCTCGCCGATGAATCGCTCAGGTTCGACCGCCGGCTCGTCGTCGTGTAGACCGGCCTCCACCAGCGACGAGAACGGGACACTGCGGGCTTCTCGCGCCCCGTGCGTCTTGGCGATGTTGACGAGAATGCGGAATATCCACGATTTGAGTGAGCTGCGACCCTCGAAGCGCGCCAGCCCTTGCAGCACGCCCAGCCAGGTCTGCTGGATTACCTCGGCGGCGACCTCGCGGCTGGAGACATACATCAGCGCGACACGCAGCATTGCCGCATGATACTGTGTGACGAGCATGCGGAAGGTCTCTTCATCGCCACGGCGTAATGCCGCCACCAGCTCGGCGTCCTCTGGGTGAAGCATGTGTTCGCCAATCGAGGTGGCAGGCATGGCTGTAGAACCTGTTAAAGACTGGTCGTCTGCCCGATGGCTCATTCTCGCCGTCCCTCCGCACACTGCGTGTCCACCGAGGGCAGACCGTGCGATCTCGCGCAATTGATACTACACTTGCCGGCAGCGCGGCCACAAGAGTTGATTGCCGTCGCCGGGATGAATGTGCAGGGCCGTGGCGTAGTATGGGGCGCCACATTCGCATGTGATACACTCCTAGCCGCCAACCTCGCACGATCCGAAGGGATGATAGCGCATGCTCCTCGCCGGTGACATTGGCGGCACCAAGACTACCCTCGCCGCCTACGGCCCCAACGCCGCCGCCCGCGCGCCGCTCGTCGAGACAACCTACCCGAGCGCCGAGTACCCCAGCCTGGAAGCGCTTGTTCAGGTGTTCATCAACCAGACGCGACTGGACTTCGAGCGAGCCAGCTTTGGCGTCGCCGGCCCGGTCGTCGAAGGTGCGAGTACGATCACCAATCTCCCCTGGAAGATGAGCGAGACGCAGCTCAGTGCCGCTCTCGGCATCCCCAGCGTTCGGCTGCTCAACGACCTGGAAGCGGCTGCCTATGCGATCCCGAGCCTGGGTCCGGCCGACCTACGCACGTTACATGCTGGCCGTGCGGCGCCGGAGGGGCCAATCGCGCTGATCGCGCCCGGAACTGGCCTTGGCGAGGCCTTCATCACGCGGCGCGGCGGGCGCATCGAAGTCCACCCCTCCGAGGGCGGTCACTGCGATTTCGCCCCCACCAACGCGCTGCAAGTCGGCCTGCTGGAGTACCTCCGCCAGCGCGAGGGGCACGTCAGCTTCGAGCGTGTCTGCTCGGGCCGCGGCATCCCCAACGTCTACGCGTATCTGCGGGACAATGGCTTCGCACCAGAGCCGGAGTGGCTGGCGGCGCTGCTGGCTGGCACCGAGGACGATACACCGGCCATCGTCACCGCGGCAATGGACCGCGAGCGGCCCTGCGCACTCTGCGCCGCGACCGTCGAGATGTTCGTCGCCATTCTCGGCGCGGAGGCCGGCAATCTCGCGCTGAAGGTGCTGGCTACTGGCGGCGTCTATCTGGGCGGCGGCATTCCCCCACGCATCCTGAGCTTTCTCGAAGCGCCGCGGTTCCTGGAGGCGTTCCAGCACAAGGGCCGCTTCGCGGAGCTGCTGGCACGCATACCCCTCCACGTGATCCTCAATCGCAAGGTAGCGCTGCTTGGCGCGGCGCAGTACGGCCTGCACAGGGCCTGAGCCAACGACTCGGCAGGCTAGTCGGCCGCTCGCCAGCCGCGAAACGCCGCCAGCAGCCGTTCCATCAGCTCAGGCGCGATTGATTCTGGCGGAAGCATACCCAACAGCCGGATGGTCAGGCGCAGTGAGTCGAAGTAGCAGGTACAATTGGGACAGGTCGCCAGGTGCTGTTCCAGGCGAGAGCGCTCGCTGGCCGGCAGGGCGCCTTCGAGGTATTCGGTGAGCAGCCCGGCCACTGCCCGGCAGGTGAGATCGTCCACCGTCATCGCCGCCGCTCGCTTTCTTGCATATGCGCGGGAGTCTTGCTTATGTGGCAGGCGCATCACGCCTGAACTTCAGTCTCGCCTGCTGGCGGTGGCGTTACGTCCGCTAACCCACGAGTGCAAGTTACCGTCGGAGAGCGCCATGAGTGCATGGGACAGAGATCATGCGTCCGGTCGGTCGAGTTACCAGAGTAGGTGAACAGAAAGGACAGATGTGTCATAAGCGGATGCTACGCGTGATCGACACCCATATCAATAGGTCGAGCACTGCCTGCGGTTTCATGAGTCAACCAGAGTATTGACAGGCAAGTTCAGTTCAAGTACACTTGCTTTGTCGGATGGGCTGGAGCAGACCCACATCGAACCAATGCTGGTGACTTCGATCAAGCGCGCCTACCTAGCAAGGAGGAAACCATGTCGACACGCATGCGCTACCTTACACATACCGTTGTGTGCGTATTCCTCGCGCTTGTAATAGCCAATGGACTTGCTGGCACAGCGTCGGCGCAGGGTTTAGGGCACATTACACCCAAGCCACGGGGTCCACAGTCCTGCTTCTGGGTTTCGTCCGCATCCAAGAGCAGCAACATCACCATAAACTCGGTCGTTGTCGGGACGTACAGTGTCTATCTCCAGTACTATACATGCAACACGAACATCCATCAAGGGGTCGGCAAGATGGTGATTACCGGTTCCAATGTATCGTGTTCAAGCGCATCGTTCAATGTGGATCTCGACGCCAACGGGATTGGTGTAGAAACCGCATCCGCATCGGGTTCTATCGGCACCATGTCTTGCCCAAATGGCACCCAGATATCCGCCACGACGCCTACGTACAGCGGGCCCTACACCTACTGCGCGGAGATCTACAATGTTCACTTCGTCATCAATTTAGGCAGGTTGACGGCTGGCTCACAGTGTCCCTAGATGACATCCCATGGTTCTGAACGTGACTGCGAAGTGTCGTTCCAGAGCGCTTAATCAGGCAGGCATCTGTCAAATCGGTGTATCTTCAGTGGACTACCGCGATCTCGACCGAGCTTCAGCCACCAGTTGCGGCAGCCTGCTAATCGCAAGCGAAGAGTAGGTGAGGCAGATTTTCACATCTGCCTCGGGTCCGATAGACGCGCACTACGCTCTGGCCTCTAATCGGGGCGACTAGCTCTGTGGACTGCATGGTCGGAATGCGCGCCGTCAGCCACTGGACTCCTGCCCCCTATCTGGAAAGTCCAAGGTATGTCTGACACTCAGCCCAATCCTGAATCCTCCGCTGACAGAGTACACTCCGACGTGCAAGACGATGAAGAACGCGAGCGCCGGCGCGCAATTATCAGCAACTTTGCTGCACACCAGAGAGACAGCGAACCAGAGCCCTCTGAGCCCGAATCAGTCGACGGGAGGTTGCTAGAACGAGAGTTTGAGCTGCCGCGGCCTAGGCGCGCGGTATGGCGCAATTGGCAGACCTGGCTTGCCGTGCTCATAATGCTCGCCTTTGGCGCGGTAATTGTTTCCCACTTCGGAATGCAGATCAATCAAAACCGGGCACAGCGCGCGGCTCCGCTTGCGATCAATGTGCTTGTCTCGGGTCTTCAATGTCCGCGCGACATTGCCTGGTCGCCGGACGGCCAGGAGATCGCGGTGCTCGGATACGGCCAGGGCTGTCCCGGCGCCACTGAACAGGAATTGGCTGGATTGCACACCGCAGGGCCACTGACATTCTATACTGGTCAACTGCTGCAGACACCTGGTCTCATAAATCTGTATGACACACGGAACGGTCGGCTGCTCAGCCAGATCCATCCCGACGACGCCATCTTGCCGCTGATCACGGTGCCACCAGCCGTGGAGGCGAAACTCGCAACCATCGGCCTATCGGCGCGGCGCTACCTGGGCGTCAACTACGCGCATGTGTTGTGGTCGCCGAACGGACATCGTATGGCTGTCAGCTTCAGCATCTTCGTCATAACGGCGCTTGCACATCCCGATGGCTCGACGATGGCGCAGCCGGCTGGCAACGTGATGGATGGCATCGTGCTGTACGATTCCGCGGGCCACAACCCACAGGTGGCGATGCGCCAGGTGGACCAGAACCAACCGGCGACGACGGTCTGGGGCGTCGAGGGTTCCGCGCCGGTAGCGCTGGCCGGCCAGGCCGCCGCCGGGCCGTCCCCCTTCGCCAGCCTGCCGCCCGCGCTCAGCTATGCGTGGGCAAGCAATGGTGCCTTTACACCACAGGAGCCGCTCTCATCCTCGCCACCAGCAACGCCAGCCAGCCTCACGGCAATTGGCTCACTGCGCGGAGGCCAGGTGCTCTCGCTGTGGCAGGCAGGGATCGTGTTCAGTGGCCTACCCCCAGTGCAAGGTGGCCAAGCTGACCTGAGGGCGCCATGGCTGGCGACCGATGCGACTGCCTGGTCGCCGGACGGACGCTATCTGGCCGAACGAGTCGCCATCGCGGGGCTGCTGGTCGCCCCAGATCTCCCCGCGCCCAACCCAGCGAAACTGATGCCGTATGGTTGGGCACAGGCGCCACTGATCCCCATCCGTGACGCTGGGCTGCGGAAAGCACTGTCACTCCCTGGCTTCGCCACCTTCGGGGAGCCGGGCGTGCTGGTGGCGTGGCGCCCAGATGGCAGACTGCTGGCCGTGAACGCGAGCACGCCTGACCATGCCGTCTTGCTCTTCGACTGCGCGACTGGCAGGCAAGTGGCGTCGCTGCCACCGCCGGGCGGGCCGAATCAGGGGCCATTCCTCGAGAACCAGCCCAACGCACTGCGATGGTCGCCAGATGGGAAGCAGTTGGCCATCTTCGACACTGAACTGGCCCAGATCACCCTCTGGAGCGGGTCGCTGCTGCCACGCTGACGCTACCTACTGCGCCGCCTCGGCGCTGACATCGTCGTACGCGGCCTCCGTCGCCACTAGTTCGGAGATGGCGCGCGGCATGGCACGCCGACGCGGGCGGGCAGCCGAGTCGAAGCCTAGCGCGCGCAGGCGAGCGCGCAGCGCGACGCACACGCTGTGCGCCAGCATCAAGTGAGCGTCCTCGACCTGCTCGATGGAGGGCGACGGCACACGCACGACCACCTCCGCCAGCCGCGCCAGCTTGCCGCCGGTCGCGCCGGTCCAGGCGATGGTCAACGCGCCGGCGCTGCGCGCCGTCCTGGCCGCGGCGAGCACATTGGGCGAGTTGCCACTGCCGCTGATCAGCACCGCCACATCGCCAGGCCGCACCAGCGCGCCAAGCTGCTCGGCGAAAACGCGCTCGTAGCTCACGTCGTTAGCCCAGGCCGTCACCAGGGGCATGTTATCGGTCAGCGGGAACACACGGAAGGCCGCCACGCCGTCGGCGCGCGTGCCCTTGGCCAGGTCGCAGGCGAAGTGCGAGGCGGTCGCGGCGCTGCCGCCGTTGCCCAGCACAAAGATGGTCCCGCCACGCCGATGGCACGCCAGCAGCAACTCGGCTGTCTGCGAGACGAGCGGCAACGGCATCGCGGCCAGCGTATGGCGCAGATCGTCCCAGTAGGCTGTAATCTCATCGTGCATCCTCATCGGGATCCTCCCTTTGGCGCCCAGGAGAAGGGGCGATCTTCCATGCTCAGCGTTGCCGCGCGGCTTCGTAGCGGAAGCTCCAGCGCTGGCTCGTCGGTGGCCCGCCCCGCCATGACGAGACCCGCGCCAGCAAAATCGAAGTCAAATGGCAACTCGACCAGGCCGCGCTCGCGCATCGCGGCTCGCAGCGCCTTCTGCCGCCGGCGCGGGCAGTAGAGCAGCAAGAAGCCACCCCCACCAGCACCGGTGATCTTGCCGCCGAGCGCGCCCGCCTCACGGGCAGTTGCGTACCAGCGGTCGATCTCGGAGGTCGAGACGCGCCCCGAGAGCCGCTTCTTCGTCAACCATGCTGTGTGCAACAACTCGCCGAAACGGTCGAGCTGCTCGGCGGCCAGTGCGTCACGCATCTCGATTGCCAGATCTTTGATGCGGTGCAGCGAGGCAATCACGTCGCGCTTGCTGGCGCTGTCAGCGCTCTGCTGACGGAGGATACCCGCCGAGTCGCGCGTGCGGCCCGTGGAGAAGAGCAGCAGCCGCGAAGAGAGCGCTGCGACGGTGTCCGCTGGCAGATCGAGCGGGGTGACGGTGACGCCGTCGGCGGTGAACTCGATGGAATTGAGGCCACCGAAGGCGCTGGCGTACTGGTCTTGCCGGCCAATCGGCATACCGAGCCGCTCGATCTCCAGCCCGCAGGCGGTATCAGCCGCCGCCGCGGCAGTAAGCGGCAGGCAAAGATAGCCAGCCAGCGCGTGGACGAGCGCCACCGCCATCGCGCTGGAGGAACCAAGACCACTGCCTGGCGGAATCTCGGAGGAGAGGAAGAGGTCTACACCCACCTCACGCAAGCCATGTGGCGCGAAAGCCTCGACCGCGGCTTTGGGCAGCCGCAGCGGCTCCTCGACCGGTGGCAGCACGCCGCGCGGAAACGTCTCCCAGGCGTGGTAGTCGGCGGAGCGCAGCCAGATGCCACCATCCGCCGGGCGCTCGGCAATCACGTAGCTGTAGCGGGCGATCGCGGCGCTCACCACCAGGCCGCCGTGGCGCAAATAGTATGATGCCAGGTCGGTACCCCCGCCTGCGAAGCTGATGCGGACCGGTGCGCGCGCGATAACCATACAGCTTGCCCCCTTGCGATTATGGCCAACTGGTCTCGGTGACGGGTGTGACGATCATCTCCTGCAGGGCCGTCTCGGGCGGCATGGTGAGCGCGCAGACAATCGCGCGCGCGACGTTGGCCGGGTCTTGCAGGTTGGCAGGATCGGGCATCGGGATGCCCTGCTCGACAAAGCGGTCGAAGAAGTGGGTCTGCATGCCGCCGGGGATGACGGTTGTCACGCGGATGCCGTCAGCGCGTCCCTCGACGCCCAGGGCGCGGCTGAAGCCGACCAGCCCCCATTTGGTCGCGTGATAGGCGGCGGCGTTGGCCCAGGCGCGCGTGGCGGCGGTCGAGGCGATATTGACGAAGTAGCCCCACTTCTGCGCCTGCATGTGAGGCAGCGCGGCCCTGGCGAAGAGGAACGGCGCGCGCAGATTCACGGCGACAACTCTGTCCCACTGCTCGACACTCATCTGAGCGACCGGGAGGGTGTAGTCAATCGCCGCACAGTTGACGACGATATCCACCCGCCGCAGCCGCCCGACCGTCGTCTCGACGGCGGCGAAAACTGCCGCCTCGTCGCTGACGTCGCAGCCAATCGCCAGGCTCGTCGCCGCCTGCCCGCGTATGTGAGTTGAAACCCGCTCGGCCCCTGCCGCGTCAACGTCTACGCAGGCAACGTCCACGCCCTCCAGCGCCAGCGCCAGCGCCGTCGCGGCGCCCAGCCCGCTGCCAGCGCCCGTCACCAACGCCACTCTCCCCGCTAGCGTGTGTTTCTTCATGGTCATACGATCGTCCTTTCTGATAGCTCATCCTCACGTCCAGTTGCCTCGTATGCCTTGCCGCCCACTTTCGCCTCGCGCTCGGCCAGCAGCTCGGTGAAGAGCGCGGTCGCATTGGCACGGCGATCCTCGATGGAGGTTGGCAAGCCCAGGTGGTAGGTGCCCGAGGGCAGCAGCCCACAGCCGCCATACGCGCGGATGAGCAGGAACTGCACGACCACCTCCTCGCCCGCATGCTCGGCTGGCAGGCGCTGCCAGAATGAGAAGCCGCCGACGTCGAGCAGTTTGTGCCGGTCGTAGAGCACGTTGGCCCCGCCGACCCAGGCCACCTTGTAGCGCACAGGCCGTCCATCCTGGGCAAGCTTGCGCTCCAGATGCAGCGGGTTCGCGGCATTGTTCACCTTGTGGCGATCCCAGGGAATGTCGTCCGGTGTGAAGGGCTCTGGCGTCACCGGCCCCTCCCAACGCTCGATGTGCTGCTGGTGTGGGCGCAAGTCCCCCACGTACTCCAGTCCGGCTGCCGCACAGCCGACGAATCCGCAGCCCTCACTGCGCAGCACGTCGAGCATGCGCTGCAAGACCGGCGGATCGAGCAGCACATCGTCATCGAGGAAGTGCAAGTACGGCGCGCTGGCTTGTTCGAGCAGGAATTGTCGCTGCTCGGCCATGCCGCGCCGCGGCAGATGATGGTGTAGCGCGACGTCATGGCCATGCCAGCGCAGCGCCCGAGTGAGCGTCTGGATTTCGATGCTCTCGAGGTACTGCTCGTCGTTGGGGGTCTGGTCCGAGACGATCACGCTGAAATCGTGGAAAGTCTGGCCAAGCAGACTCGCCAGTACCACCGCCAGGCCGGTCTTGCGGCGATACGTTGGGATCACCACATCTATCACTGCCATCCTTGGGCTCCAATTGCATCAG
>DASUBU010000095.1:0-3210 GCA_035763125.1 Ktedonobacterales bacterium | reverse complement strand
AGACGCTGCTGGCGGCGGTCGAGGTTCTAGAAGCGGCGGGGATGCGTGTCGTGCTGCCGGATGTCTCGCTCTGCTGCGGCCGGCCGCTCTACGACTTCGGCATGCTGGCTCTGGCACAACGGCTGCTCAGGCAGATCCTCGATACGCTGCGCCCAGACATCCAGGCGGGTGTGCCGGTGGTCGGGCTGGAGCCGAGCTGCGTGGCGGTCTTCCGCGACGAGCTGCTCCAGCTCTTCCCGCAGGATGCCGACGCCCAGCGCCTGAGCGCGCAGACCTTCCTGCTGAGCGAGTACCTGACGCGCGTGGGCTACACGCCGCCGAAGCTGCAGGGCGCGGCGCGCGCGGTGGTGCATGGCCACTGCCACCACAAGGCGGTGCTGGGGATGGGCGCCGAGGAGCGACTGCTGCGCGCCCTGGGCCTGGACTACACGCTGCTCGACAGCGGCTGCTGCGGCATGGCGGGCGCCTTCGGCTTCGAGCGCGACCACTACGATGTCTCGATTGCCTGCGGCGAGCGCGTGCTGCTGCCGGCTGTGCGCGCGGCGGACGCCGAGACGCTGATCGTCAGCGACGGTTTTAGCTGCCGCGAGCAGATCGCACAGACCACCGACCGTCGCGCGCTGCATCTGGCTGAGGTGCTGCGCGCCGCCCACCGCCAGGCCGCTGGCCTGCCACCGATCGCCGATGACCACGAAGCCGCGGACAAGCAGGCGCGTCCCTGGCGCAAGGTCGCCGCGGCAACCATGCTCGCCGGGGTTGGCCTGGTTTCTGCGCTCGCCGGTCTGGTGTGGTGGCGCCACGGACGCCGGCGCGACTAGGGGCAGCCGACGAAGCGCCGGTGAGTGCAGCAAGGAGGTGGGTACCAGTGGATGAGACACGCGCGACCTGGGTGGCGGAGGCCATGCGGCGAGCGGGCTACGCCGCGCTGGTCTGCCGCTTGCCACAGCATGTGGTGATGTTGACCGGCTACCAGCCGATCCTGGGCAACTCGTTCGCCGTCGTCTCTCTGGATGGCGACGCCGCGCTGCCGTCCGTGCGGCTGGCGGTCCCGGCCGACGAGATGGATCTGATCCCGCCGGGCACTGCCGTGACGGTCACGCCGTTTGCCGAGGAGACGCTGGACTTCATCAGCACGACGATCCCTAGCGTACGCGCGCCACTGGACGAGCTGTTGCTCGCGGCAGGCGTTGGCAACGGCGCGCTGGTTGGCTACGAGGGCGGCAGCTTGCCGGTCGCGGGGTACTATACGCAGATCGGGGTGCCCGGCCCAACGACGCTCGACCTGCTGCGCGAGCTGCTGCCGGGTGCGCGGCTGCGCGACGCGACCGAGACGCTGGAAGAGCTGGCGGCGACCAAGACGAGCGCCGAGCTGGCGCGCATTCGCCAGGCGGAGGAGCTGGCACGGATCGGCTTCGGCGCGGCGCGCGAGGCGATCCAGATCGGCGTGACCGAGGCGGTGGTGGCGGCGGAGGTCATGCGCACGATGCTGGCGGCGGGCTACGCGCTGCCCGGCGCGCACCACATCACAGCGCACGTGCATGTGATGGCAGGCCCCCGCTCGGCCCAGGCATACAAGGCGTTCAACCTGACGAGCGATTACGCCTTCCAGCGCGGCGATCCCATCTCGGTGCAGCTCGAAGTCGCGATTGACGGCTACTGGGCGGAGCTGACGCGCCCCTTCTTCGCCGATATCATCGGCGATCCCTGGCTCACAGCGCACGCGGCCTGCCTGCACGCGCAAGAGGCGGCGCTGCGGGTGATCCGCGATGGGGCGATGGGCAGCGAGGCGGACGGCGCGGCGCGTAACGTCCTGCGCGAGCGCGGGTTCGGCGATGCGTTCAAGCACGGCCTTGGGCATGGCTTCGGCTTCCAGGCGATCAATCACGCGGCGCCGCCGATCTTGCATCCGGCCTCGCAGTCGGTGCTGCGCGCGGGGATGGTCTCGAACATGGAGCCGGCGATTTATCTCGGCGACCAGGGCGGCATCCGCCTCAACGATAACGTGCTGGTGCTCAAAGACGGCAATGAGCTGCTCTCGCGGGCCATTCCGCGCGACCTCGATTTTCTCGTCGTCAAGGAGCGCAGTGTCGTCGTGTAGGGCGGGCTTGAACACGGAGGACACAGAGAGCACAGAGGGGAGAGCAGGGAGCGGAGGGGAGAGCAGGGAGCAAGACCGGGCAGCGTGAAGGAGCGACAGGCATGGCGGACACGAAGCCAGCGCAGACGCCGAAGGGGGTGCCGGCGGAGGAGATCCCGACCAGCGAGCGCGGGAGAGGCGAAGCGGTGCTGCAGCCGGGGCAGTTGGTGGGCCAGAAGCCGGGCATTCGGCAGAGCGGCACGCCGCACATCAGCGATATCTCAGGCGCGATCACAACTAAGAACAACCAGGTCTTCATGCTGACGGCGTCCACGGGCGACATCATTGCCGGCGACAACGGTCAGGGCCTCTACTTCCGCGATATGCGCTATCTCGACCAGATGGAGATGCTGCTCGGCGACCAGCACGCCATTTCGCTGCTGGCCGACGCCAGCCTGGGCAGCCAGAGCATCTTCGAGCTGACCAATCCGCACATGCTGTTGCCCAACGGCTACGAGCTGCCCAAAGAGCGCCTGAGCATCCGCCGGACCTACGACCTGCGCTCGGAGATCACGCAGACTATCGAGATCACCAATCTGGACCGCGTGGAGGTGAGCTTCCGGCTGAGCCTGCTCTTCGACACGCACTTCGACGACATGCTGGTGATTCGCAGCTTCCTCGCGGGTCCGGGCAAGCGCGGCACGCTGTATGGCCCTCAGTTCACCGCCGACACTATCACGCTGGCCTACGACGGCGCCGATCAGCATCACCGTAGCACACGCATCCAGTGTGTCCCCAAGCCCACCGAGATCCAGGGCGCGACGGCGTACTACGATGTGGCGCTGCAGCCGGGGGCGGCAGTCTCCATCACCATCACCCTCGACCTGGAAGATCGCGGCCCCAACTACGATTTCGAGGTGGGCATCGTCCACACCCAGAAGACCGCCGCGGAACAGCACAGCGCCTTCGACACCGTGCTCTCGCAGGTGCCGGCCATCGAAACCTCCAACGCGCTCTTCGACCGCGTGCTGGCCCGCTCCTTCAATGACCTGAAGATGCTGGCGACCGCCAGCCACGCCGATGTCTATCTCGCCGCCGGCATCCCCTGGTATGTGGCGCTCTTCGGCCGCGAC
>DASUBU010000094.1:0-3148 GCA_035763125.1 Ktedonobacterales bacterium | reverse complement strand
CATCCCGCCGACTATCTCCTGGACTCTGGGCCGCGGGCCGAAAGCACGTGACTGTGCCTACCAGTTGACCGTCTTCAGGGCAACGCCGCCTGGCGGTCGGCGAGCTTGGCCGCTTCGAGGTTCGCGGCTGGCGTGCGCGGCGGGATCGAGCAGCCGGGAGCGACCAGGAGGCGGCGTCCGCCCGTCTGGGCGACGGCGGCATCCACCTCGGCGGCCACCTGTTCGGGAGTGCCGTCCACCAGCACGGTCTTCTCGCTCAGACCGCCAACCAGCGCCTTGCCGGTCATCTGCATCGCCTCGGCCAGGCTCGGATTGCCCGGCAGCGTCGCGGCCCACGAGATGGCCTCGACGGGATAGTCGGCCAGCAGCTCAAAGTAAATGCCGGTGCCGCAATTGTGCAGCATGTTGAAGGGCGCTTTGCCGGTCGCCGCGGCCAGCACGCGCAGATCGTATTCGCGGCCGAAGCGCTGGTAGTCGTCCTGGGAAAGCTCGCCCGCGCTGGCCCAGCCGGTGGTAGCGAAGAAGATGCCCGACGCGCCGGCTTCGAGCGTCGCCTGGACGTAATCAATGAACGTGCGGGTGATCGTCTCGAGTCCCGCGCGCAACGCATCGGGATGGTCGGCGATGGCGGTGCGGACACGGCTGGCGTCTTTGCCGACGAGGTACTTGGCGATCGAGAGCGGCGAGAAGATCGTCTGAATGAAATACGCCTCGCCGTGCAGCCCGTCGCGAATCTGCCGCAGGGCGGCAAGCTCCTCGCCCAGCACTCCCTTGTCGGGATCGAGCGGCTTCAGGCGGCGCCAGTCGCCGGCCTCGTTGATGGAGACCGACTGGAACTCCGGACCCTCATTCGCATTGCCGGAGGGGGTGAGCTTCGCGCCCCAATCCTCGACGTGGTAGCTGGCGCGCGGGTTGACCTTCATCCAGTCCCAGTCCCAGGTGCGGTAGTTGTCGAGCATGGCCTCGGCCAGCCCCTCGGCGCTCCACTCCTTGAGGTAGTTATGGCCCCAGACAGTGATCGGCACCCGATCAACCGGCTGGCCCTTGAGGGCGGCGTTGACGCGCTCGATCTTGTCCATATGCAGGTATCCTTTCAGTTCAGAGGGTCTGGGCTGCGGCGTGCGCCTGGCGAGTGGACCTGCCGGGCGTGATCGCTTACCGTAGATTGTAGTCCGCAGCGCCGCCGATAGCGGAAGGCTGGCGCTGGTTGCGAGGGGCATTGATTGCGCGATACGCTACACTTCCCTTCTAGTAGGACGAGAAGACGGCTCGGCTCGGCGGGCACGCGAGGAGACGCGAGGAGGAGATGAGCGCATGGGCACGCTGACCCTGGAGTGCGCCAGCTACACGATCGCGCTGGAGGATAGCGTCGCGCTGCAAGCAAGTGAGGCCGCCGACGCGCGCACGATAGCCCTGGGCGAGCAGCAGTACCGCCCCACCACCGTGGTGCGGGTCGCGGCCACGCGCGAAGGTGCAGAGGCATGGAGCCTGACGCTGACCTCGACCGGCGGCGGCACGACGATCCACTCGAGTGGAGCGCTCTGCCTGGGCTTGCGCGTGGTCGTTGCCATCGGCCCCTACGTCGTCGCGCTGGATGCGGGGACCGGCGAGCTGGCCTGGCAGCGCCAGTGCGATCCGGCGACCTGCTTCGCCGTTTTTCGCGCGCCAGGAAGCGACGGGCTGATCACGCACGGCGAGCTGCAGATCGCGCGCTTGAGCGCGGACGGCGAGTTGACCTGGACCTACCAGGGCAAGGACATCTTCACCGGGCCGTTCGAGGTCGTACCAGAGGGCATCCTGGCGACCGACTTCACCGGCGACGTCTACGCCCTGGACCTGGACGGCAACCTCCAGGCGATGGACAAGGGCAAGCCGTTCCCGCACTAGGTTTCACCGCAGACGACGCAGCATTTCTTAGATGGCAGATGGAGAGAGGTACACGGAGGACGCAGAGGACACGGAGGAAGAGCGACAGGCGGAGAGGATAGTGGGTTCCGAGCCTTGGGTGCTGATCCGGCCGGGGGCGCTGGGCGATACGCTGCTGCTATTGCCGGCGCTGGCGCTGCTGCGGCGTGCGCGGCCGTCGGCGCACATCACACTCGTCGCGCGCCGTGACGTGCTGCGGCTTGCGTGCGCCTCCGGACTCGCGGATGCCGGCGCGGACTACGCGGCGCCGGAGTGGAGCGCGCTGTTTGCCGAGACGCCCCTCGCGCGTGGGGGTGCGGTGGCCCGAATGCTTGAAGGAGCGCATGTGTCGGCGTGGCTGGCGGATGCGGAAGGGCTGGTCGCACGCAACCTCGCCGCTTTCGGGGCCGCGCCGGTGGTCGTGGCGCCGGGCAGGCCAGATCCCGCTGGGCCTCACGCCGCGCTTCAGCTCGCGCGCGGCCTCGCCCCCTTCGGCATCCCGCTGCCCGCGAGCGGCGAGGGTCTCGCCGCGCTCCTCCCGCCGCTCGCCATCCCCGACGAGGATGAGCGCACCGCCGAGGCGCTCTGGCGTGCGCTGGGGATCTCCAATGAGGCGGCGCACCGCCGGGTGATTGCGCTGCATCCGGGCAGCGGCGGCGCGGCCAAGCGCTGGCCGGCGGAACGCTTCGGCGCGCTCGCGCACGAGCTGGCGGCAGGGGGCTGGTCTCCGCTGCTAGTCGAGGGGCCGGCGGACCAGGCGGCCGTCGCGGAGGCACTGGCGGTGGCGGGCGACGAGATGCCGGTGGCGCGTGGGCTGAGTGTGGGAGCGCTGGCCGCGCTTCTGCGGCGCTGCGCGGCCTCCGTGGGCAACGACTCCGGCGTCTCGCACCTCGCGGGGCTGCTCGGCATGCCGGCGCTGGCGCTCTTCGGCCCGACCGATCCGGCGGTATGGGCGCCGCTCGGCCGGCGAGTGCGCGTGCTGCGAACGCCCGATGGGCGGCTGGACGCGCTTACCGTGGCCGCTGTGCAAGATGCGCTGGCGGAGCTGCTCGATTGATGGCGCATGGGTGGAGGCGGACGGCACGCCTCGGCAAACCGCGCGTGCCGGCAGAAAGAAGTACCAGCCGCGGGCCGCTACGCTAGCTCAGGCCAATGGGCGCTGGTACAATGCTTGGGCGTCTGGAAGGCGCGTGGGGCGGCTGTCCGCGTATGGTGGGCAGGGGCCCAGGAGAGCGCGGGTGCG
>DASUBU010000093.1:0-2767 GCA_035763125.1 Ktedonobacterales bacterium | reverse complement strand
GCGCGGTCCTGTCCTGCCGCCTCGCGTGCCGTGGCCGCTTCCTCCAGATGGCCGCGTAGCTCCTCCAGGATCAGCGCGCGCTCGTCGGCGGCCATGCTCAGCCGGCGCTCTACCGCCGCCAGCAGCTCGTCAATCGTCGAGGAGCCAGGTTGGCCAGCGTCCGTTCCCGCATGTGAGCCTGCCCTGCCGCCCGCGTTCATGCTCATGCCACCTCTCCACGCAGCGACGCCTCTCCGCGCGCCGCTTCGCCCAGCACGCGCCCCACCGCACCCGTGAATCTCCGCCACGCCTGCACCGCCGCCCGCAGCGCCTCGACGCCGGCCGGCGTCAGGCGATAGTAGCGTCGGCGGGGACCCTTGCGCGTCGTGTCTGCTGGTTGGTCCTCGCTCGTGGCAACCGCTGCATCGCCGCTTGGCGGCGGAGGGGCGCTGTCCTCCCAATAGCCCTCCGCCAGTCCCTCGCGCTCCAGGGTGTGCAGCAGCGGATACACCGCGCCCTCCTCGAAACGCAGGGTGCCATCGCTGCGCTCGCGCAGCCGCTCGCAGATCTCGTAGCCGTAGCTTGGCCGCTCATAGAGCAGGTGAAGCACGAGCAGCTCCAATGATCCCTTCTTCATCTCCTGCATCGCCTTGCCTCGGTCTCTATAATACCTCAGGCTCTATGGTACTGTCAGTATAGCCTGCTCGATATCACGTGTCAAGGGGGCGTCTTCCTGCTGGGGCGTGCTATAGTGGCACGGCAGGGTATGCGTTGTATGGGAGGGAAGGCCGGCTCCCGATGAGCGCTACGATCCTGGATGGTCGCGAGCTGGCGGCGACATTGCGCGAACAGCTCAACGGCGAGGCTGCGCGGCTCACACGCCTGCGCGGCCGGCGCCCCAGTCTCACGCTGGTTGCTGTCGGCGACTTCCCCGCCGCGCTGCTCTACGCCGATCAGGTCGCTCGCTCGTGCGCGCGCATCGGCCTGGATTGCGACCTGCGCCGCTATCCAGCCGATATGGGCGAGACGGTCCTGCGGGCAGAGGTGGCGCTGCTGGGCGCGCGAGCCGAGGTGGATGGCGTGGTGCTGCTGCTGCCGCTGCCGCGCCACATCCGCCAGCGCGTCGTCACCGAGGTGCTGCCGCCGGAGAAGGACGTGGACGGCCTGGGCCCGCGCAACGCCGGGCGGCTGATGCTCGGCTTCCCCAGCTACGTCCCCAGCACTGCCGATGCCGCGCTCGAGCTGTTGCGCTCGGCGGGCATCTCGCCCCACGGCCAAGAGGTGGTGGTCGTCGGCCGCGGCAATGTCGGCGGCAAGCCGGCGGGCTTGCTCTTCCTGCGCGAGAACGCCACCGTCACCTTCTGCCACTCCAAGACACCGCGGCTCGCTAGCGTCACGCGGCAGGCCGACATCCTCTTCACTAGCGTGGGGCGTCCCCGCTCGATCACTGCCGCGATGGTCAAGCCTGGCGCGATCGTGCTCGACGCCGGCATCAACGCGGTCGGCGAGCATGTCGTCGGCGACGTCGCCTTCGAGGCCGTGCGCGAGGTGGCTGGTGCGATCACCCCCGTTCCCGGTGGCCTCGGCCCGCTCACCAACCTGATGCTGATTCGACATACGCTTGTCGGCCCCTCGTAGCACCCTGTGGATTTCTCGCGCCAACGAGTGCAACCAATCGCGGCCTCACGCTGTTCTACTCCCTGGAGGATGCTGCGCGAGAGCGCCGGCCGCGCGAGACCAACGGGAGCCTTGCGGCACGGCGTTCGGCACGGCGGAGCGTCCACAGGGAGGAACGCAGCCATGAGTGGCGTGCTGACGTTGATGCTTGATGTGGAGCGGCGACGGAGTGCGGTGGAGAGCGAGGGCGCGTGGGGGCGTGAGGCTCGCGCAGTGCTCGCGGCGGCGTCGCGGCGCGGAGTTGCGCTCGCGGAGGCGTCGCTGATCTACTATGACGTGCGCGACTTGCAGGCGCTGCGCCATCGCCTGGAAAGCGGCCACGACGACCGGGCGCTGCGCCGCGTGCTGGCAGCCTGATCGCGAGGCGTGTCCGAAGCGCGGTCGCGGCACGACAATGAGGCGGCGGACCTAACATACTGGTCCGCCGCCTCATCATATGTGTTCGAGCTGAAGATCGGGTCTAGCGCGTGGAATAGACCGCGAGCGTGGTAGCGTCGCCGCTGGCCCATGTGATGGCGCTGGCGGTCGCCCCAACGATGGTGGCGCCGCGCACCTGCTGCTCCACCGCTGAGGGCGCGCGGACGGCTAGATCGTAGGTGTGCGTCTGCGCGTCGTTCTGCCACAGCACCAGGCTGCCTGCCGCGCCGACGTTGCTGACCTCCGCATGTGGCGCGACCTGCCACTGCTGGCCGCTCGCCAGGTCGCGCGCTTCAAGCGCGCCGTTGAGCAGGCGCAGCGCCTGAGCATCGGCGTCCGGCGTCTGCGCGGGCGCCGCGACGGCCAGCCCCGCCAGCGCATCTTGCGCGACCTCGACCCACACCAGCGTGCCGTGCGTCTCGATCGGGTGGAACGCGGTCTCGTCGGAGATCTCGGCGTTGTGGCCGGCGCCGTCGCCGCGCCAGATTGCGCCGCGCAGCCCTTGCGTGCCGTCCAGCCAGACATCGGCCCAATAGTACGTCCCGCCCTCCGCGGAGGGGTCGGTCAGCAGGTGACTGGATTGTCCGCTGCGCGCCAGCACCGTGCGCGTGGGCGTGCTGCCTGAGAGGTCTATCCGCAGCAAGATGCCCGCACCGGCGCCGGTCGCCCCAGCCACCAACACGGTGTTATCGTT
>DASUBU010000092.1:0-10950 GCA_035763125.1 Ktedonobacterales bacterium | reverse complement strand
TTGACTATCTGCGCGAGCGGGTCATCCCCGAGCTCGTCGCCCATGCCCATGCAAACAATAACGAGCTACGGATCTGGTCGGCAGGCTGCTCGACAGGGGAGGAGCCGTACTCTATCGCTATGCTGGTGGCTGAAGCGCTGGGAACGGAAGCGCTCCAGATCAATGTGCGCCTCTTCGCCACCGATGTGGATGCCGAGGCGATCGCCTTTGCGCGGCGCGGCCGGTATCCAGCCTCTGTGGTCGCGACTGTTCCTGATCACCTGCGCGCGCGCTATTTCACGCCGGTCGAAAACGGCTATGAGGTCACAAAGACCATCCGCAATATGGTGATCTTTGGCGAGCACGACCTGGCGCAGCGCGCACCATTCCCCCACATAGATCTGGTCTTCTGCCGCAATGTGCTGATCTATTTCACGCCGGAGCTGCAGCTGCACGCCCTGCGGCTCTTCGGCTTCTCACTGCGCAATGGCGGCTTCCTCGTGCTGGGCAACGCGGAGTCCGCGGGCGCGCTGGGGGCCTATTTCGCCCAGGCCGATCCCCGTTTCAAGGTTTATCGGCGCCAGGGGGAGCACATCCTGGTGCCGCCATTGCCTATTGGTGGTAGGCGAGGCGACGTCGGGGCGGAGTCCGCTCCGACCCAGGCGGCGCTGACGTTGGCAGGTCCTCCCCAACTACATCTGGTGCCGACGGTCGAGGTAGCCCCACAGCAAACCGCTTCCGTCGCAAAGCTGAACCGTCTGACCCGTGACGTCGGGCAGCGGGTGTACTCGACCCGGGAACGGTTCGCCGACCGCATCCTCCGGCTGCCGCTGGGCGTGGTCGTCGTGGATCGCAATTACGATGTGCTCTCCATCAACAGCGCCGCGTATGCGCTGATGGACGTACACCGCCCGGCGATGGGTCGCGACATCCTGCATCTGGCCGAGCGGGTACCCACCAAGTCGCTACGGGCCGCGATTGACGCCGCGTTTCAGACGACGGAGCTGGCCACGCCCTCTACTGGCGCCGCGACGGTGAAGGTCCAGTTGGAGCCGCAGGGTGCCCCAAGCACACCAGGCGAACAAGCAAGAGAGCCGATCTTGCAGATCGCCTGCTATCCCGAGCGTGGAACGTCAGTCAGCCCCGATGGCGGCACGACTCCAATTGTGGAAGCTGTGGTGCTCCTCATATCGGAGGCCCCAAGAGGCTCAGAGGCGGCGGTAGAAGGTGAGGCCGCACTTGGCGTTGGCGGGGGAGCGGCAACAGTGGGCGCCTTGCCAGCGGTTCCGCGGGACGAGGCGCTGGCACGCTCGCAGCAAGAGCTCGCGGCGGAGCACGACAAGACGCGCGAGCTGGAGATAGCCAACCAGGAGCTGCGGGAGGACAATGACCGCTTGCGGCGCGCCAACGAGGATCTCTTCGTGGCGCAGGAAGAGGTGCAAGCGTCTTCCGAGGAGATCAAGGCGCTCAACGAGGAAATGCAGGCGACCAACGAAGAGCTGGAAACCCTTAACGAAGAGCTGGAGGCGACCGTCGAGGAGCTGCATACCACCAATGACGACCTGGTGGCGCGCGCTCAGCAGTTGCAGCAGGTTGCGCAAGAGCGGGAAGAACAGCGCCAGGCGACCGAGCAGGAACGCGCCCAACTGGCCGCCATGCTGTCGAGCATGCGGGACGCAGTGCTCGCCGTGGATGCGACCGGCAAGCCCGTCCTGTCCAATGCCGCTTATCAGCGGATCTTTGGCGACGTCGAAGCCCAGGTGGGGCAAGGTCAGATAGTGATCGAGGACGAGCTCGGTAGGGCTCTACCGCCGGAAGCCTTTCCGTGGCGGCGCGCCGGCGAGCAGGAGCCCTTCATGGTTGCGTTCACGCTGCGCGCACTGGATGGCACCCGGCGCTGGTTCGAGGCCGCTGGTCAGCCGATTCTCGTCGAAAGGCAACGCCGCGGTGGCGTGGTGACGATCCACGACCTCACCGACTATGGCATGCGCAGTCTCTACGAGCGGTTCCTGGCACAGGTGAGCCACGAGTTGGCGACTCCGCTGACCACACTCGTGGTTACCTTGCAGATGCTCGAGAGACAACTGCCAGCCAAGGCCGGAACCGAATCTGACGAGCGCATTCACACGCTGGTGGCGAATGCGCAGCGGCACGCACGCCAGCTCGGCACGCTGGTGGGCGACCTGGGCGACCTCGAACGGGTTCAGCACGATAAGCTCAAGCTCACCCTCCAGCTGCTGGATCTTGCGGAGATCGTGCGGCGCGTTGTGGAAGACATTCAGCTTTCCCGGCCGGCGGGCCAGCCTTCCCCACCGATCATCGTACGGATTGAGCCGAGAGAGGGCCAATTCTGGGTCTCGGGCGATGCAGTGCGACTCGAGCAGATTCTGCGCAATGTGCTGACCAATGCGCTGCGATATGCCCCAGAGAGCAACCGCATTGACGTGCGGTTGCGGCGTGTCCACGAACGCAATGTGCCGGAGGTGGCCGAGATCGAGGTGCAGGATTATGGGTCCGGCATTCCAACTGCCGAGCTGACCTCCGTGTTCAAGCCGTTCTTCCAGGGGGCGCGCGAGACCGTGCTGCACCGGGGTGGCCTGGGCCTGGGGCTGTATATCGTGGACCAACTAGTCAAGGCGCATGACGGCCAGATCGAGGCGCGCTCGCCAGAAGGGCGGGGGACGGCCATCACCATTCGCTTCCCTCTGACCGGGGCTCCGGCGGAAGCCGCGTCAGACAAGCCGACCCCGGTGCGGAAGCCGACGCCGACGCCGAAGTCTGATGAAAACCAGCCGGATGGCAACAGGCATGGCTGAGCCGTTTTGGTGAGGCTCAGCCCCACCAGAACGAGACGGCCAGCATGGCGTAGAGGCCGATCAGCGCCAGTCCCTCCAGCCAGGTGGACTTGCCATCGTAGGTGATGACCGTGCCCAGCAGCGCTGCCATGCCGAGCGCGACAACCAGCAGCGCCGGTAGGACCAGCGTCAGGTGCGCGCCGCCGATCACGAAGCTCAGCAGCACCAGCACCGGGATCAATCCCAGCGCGACCTGCAGCGAGCTATTGAGGATCACGCTGACCGCGTAGTCGGGCTTGTTGCGCGCGGCGAGCTGGACGCCGACGACGTTCTCCACGGCGTTGCCCGCCAGCGCGACCACCACCAGGCCCGTGAAGGCCGGCGAAAGGTGCAGCGTGCTCATCGCGGGCGTCAGCGCGTTGACGAACCAGTCGGAGACGAAGGCCGCGCCAACACCCGCCAGCGACAGGATCGTGACGGCTAGCCAGAGCGGCCACGTCTCCGGCGCCTCGGACGGCTTCTCGGTGGGCACGCTGGTGGGGCCGCCGCCCAAGGCGATGGGGATGCTGGCGATGAAGACCACCAGCAAGACCACGGCGCACGCGATGCTCAGCCCTTCTTCATGGCCGGAGGCGGGCGTGTGCAGCCCGGCGGTCAGTGTCGGCACCCCGAGCGCGGCCACGGCCAGCAGCGTCAGCGTGGCCATATTGCGCGGGGCCTCCTCGGCGAAAACCTGTGTGCCGTGACGCAAGCCGCCGACCAGGAAAGCCAGCCCCAGCACGAGCAGGCTGTTGCCCAGAATCGAGCCGACCAGCGCCGCCTGCACTACCTCCACCAGGCCGGCCCGCAACGCGAAGATGCACACGAACAGCTCAGGCAGATTGCCGAGCGCCGATTGCAGCACACCCGTGGCGCCAGGGCCGAGCCGGCTCCCCAGCTGTTCCGTCGCCTCCCCCACGAGCGCCGCGAGCAGCGCCAGCGCCGCGCCCGAGACGACGAAGATCAGCACCGCGCCCGCCCCAAAGACGGTCAGCAGGCCCGCCAACACTGTTGCCCCGACCGCTATCGCCAGCATCACACGCGAGCGCCGGCCCAGGGTGGCCAACGCCGATGCCGTCCGCTTGCCCGTGACCTTCTCCGGCATCAAGCCCTCCCTCGCGTTGCCACTGGCCATGCCACGGCCTACCCTCTCACTTTACCGTTAGCCGCAAACAGGTGGCAATCCGGGGATTGGCGTACCAGTGAGCCGCGGCGGGCTAGCCAGTACGGGGCCGCCAGGCATGCGGATTGCCAGGTGAGACGTCGCCGCGCTACCATCCGGCTGCCGGGCGCGGTCGTTCGCGGAGAGCGCACCCGCTAGCGAAGGAGGCTCCGGTTGCCTGAGAATCCAGCGGCGAGCCTTGCACGTGAAGATGAGTGGCTCTGGGGTTGGGACCCGACGCCAGGCATCGTGTCCGTCTGGGCCGACCGCTCCGGGCGCGCGCTCGTCTGGCGGCGTATGCCGAGCGATGGCCGGCTCATCCGCGAGACCGAGCGCTTCAGGCCGTGGCTGCTGCTGCCAGCGCTCGACGACCTGCGCCATCTCGGCGAGCGCCTGATGCCGGAGGGCACGGCGGATGGCGAGAGACCTGGCGTGGTGACGTATCGGGAGCTGGATGGCGACGGCCACCTGCGGCTGTTGGTCAGCGCGGCCAACGGCGGCATGCTGGAGTCGGCCGTCTTACGCGGAGCGAGCGCCCGCCTCGGCCGGCCGATCACGCGGTTGGCCGATATAGGTGACGATGCATGTCTGTGCCTGCCGCCTGAGGAGCAGTACCTTGTCGCGACGGGGCGGACGTATTTTCGCGAGCTCGCCTTCGACGATCTGCATCGCCTCCAATTCGATCTCGAGACCACCGGCCTCGACCCGCGGCGCGACGCCATCTTTCTCATCGCCGTGCGCGACAGCCGCGGGCTGGAATGGGTGCTGGACGTGGGCGACGGCGAGCCCACGCGCGCCACCGAGGCCGATCTGATTAGGCGGCTGGTCGCGTTGATCCGCGAGTGCGATCCCGACGTCATCGAGAATCACAACCTGCACGGCTTCGATCTGCCGTTCCTGGTCACGCGCGCGGAGGTGCTCGGGGTACCGCTGGCCCTCGGCCGCGACGGCGCACCCGGCCTGGCGCGGCGGGGTGCGGTCCGCGGATATGGCCCAACCCGCTCGGAGCCCGGCGACGATGGCGCCGCCACACGTGAGCAGACCGGGCGCTACACGATTCCCGGCCGCGAGTGCATTGACACGCTCGACGCCGTCCGGCGTTACGACTTCGCCGCCCGCAGCCTGCCCAGCCACAGCCTCAAGGCGGTTGCACGCCACTTCGGATTGGCCACGCCCGACCGCGAGTACGTGGCCGGCGCTGAGGTCTATGCGACGTGGCAGCGCGATCCCGAGCGCGTGCGCCGCTATGCGCTCGACGACGTGCGCGAGGTAGACGGCCTGGCGCGTCTGTTGGGCGGCGCGGCATTCGCCCTGGCGCGCATGGCACCGCGGCGCTACGAGCGCCTCGCCGACGCCGGGCCGGCCACCGGCATCCTCGATCCGCTGATCGTCCGTGCGTATGTGCGCTCCGGCGCGGCCATCCCCGCCCGCGCCACCGGCGACGGCACCCAGCATACCGGCGCCGCTCTCTACCTCTTCGCCTCCGGTGTGGCGCGGCGAGTGGTGAAGGCGGACGTCTCCAGCCTGTATCCATCACTGATGCGCCAGTACCACATCAGTCCGCGGCCAGACCGCCTGGGGGTGCTGCTGGCGCTGGTGGACCGGCTCGTGGAGCAGCGCCTGGCGGCCAAGGCCCGCGCCCGCGCCGCGCTGCCGGATTCCGCCGCACGTCACACCGACGAGGCGCTCTCTGCCGCGATGAAGATCCTGGTCAATTCGGCGTACGGTTATCTCGGCGCGGTGGGGCTGACACGCTTCTCCGACGTCTCGGCCGCCAACGAGGTGACGCGACACGGGCGGGAGGTGCTGGCGATGCTCTGCCGCGAGCTGGCGAGCCGTGGCGCGACGCTGCTGGAAGGCGACACGGATGGCGTCTACTTCGCCGTGCCCGACGACTGGGACGAGACGGCCGAGCGGCGGATGGTTGCCGAAGTGGGCGCGCTGCTGCCGCCGCTGGTGCGGCTGGAGTTCGAGGGCCGCTACGCCGCAATGCTCTCGCACGAGCCGAAGAACTACGCGCTGCTCGAATACGGCGGCGCGCTGCATCTGCGCGGCGTAGCCTTCCGCTCCAGCCGCTACGAGCCGTTCGGCGAGGCATTCCTGCGGCGTGCCGTGGGCTGTCTGCTGACAGACGATGTGCCGGGCGTGCGCGCGGCGTATCTGGAGACCATCGCGGCCCTGCGCGCACGAGAGTTGGCGACCGCCGAGCTTGCCGCGCGCGTGCGCCTGACCAAGACGCCGCGCGACTACCTGGCGGCGCGCGGGAAACGCCGCGAGTTGCCCTATGAGGCCCTGCTGGCCGCCGGCCGCGAGAATTGGAGCCGCGGCGACCACATTCGCGTCTACCGCGCCTCTGGCAATCGCTCGGCGCTGCTGCCCGAGGACGGCGCCGCCGATCCACGCGACTACGATGTGGAGGCGTATGTGCGGCTGCTGCGCGAGACGTACGCGGCGCGCCTTGAGCGGGCCTTCTCGGCGGACGACTTCGCGGTGCTATTCGGCGCGCCGGAGCAGCCCTCGCTCTTCGCCCCGCCCATCGAGACGATCCGCCCGCTGCTCACGTCGCTGCTGGCCGCGCCGGAGATCGAGACTGCTAGAGAGTAAGAGTAGCTCGAGAGCAGGTCAAAGCGGGTAGATCGTGAAGTCGCTGAACGCGGCGGGTGCTCCCGTTAGAAACGAGCCAAAGCCAACCCGGCCTTCCTGTGGCAGCGGATCGACGAATGTGCCCACATAGACGTCGTTGATGAAACAGATGACCTCGTTACCCCGCAGGATCGCGTCGAGGCGATTCGCAGCCCTTGGCTCGCGATGAATGGCGGACACGTTTTGAGAAGAGAAGCGCCCACAGATGTCGTCGCGCTGATCATCGCTCGTGCATCCGTCATAGTGCGCTACCCTCCAGAAGTCACCGGAGATGCCGAATTTGACCTCGGCGCCGATGCCGACGACATGCAAGGCGAGACCAATATCGCCGTAGGAGAGATCACCTCCTATCTGACGAACGGTCACTTCGACCGCCATGTCGCGATACATGCCCGGCGCATACGCCTCGGCGACTGCTGCGGGTTGGCCGTCTGGAGTCTCGCCCGGAGTAATGACATATGCACCGCCGATGTACGCATACCCATTTGCATCCTGTGAAGAGGGATCGTGCAGCGGCCAAAGGCCGTCTGGCGCGGCGAGCGCGTCGTGAAAAAGGGGCTGGTGCGAGCGCACCTGCGCCAGCAGCGCCGTGAGCTGCTGCATCTGATAGCGTTCGAGGCCTGCTCCCACTCCATACAAGATGGGGAGCAGCAGCAATGGAAGAAAGCACGCTGCGACGGCCGCAACGAGCTTGCGCCGTGAAACCGGTCGCGGCATCTCCGGCCACAATGGCGGCCCGCTCGGCGCGGGCGACTTGAAGATACCCGCTGCGTCCGCATACGACCGCTTCCAGCGCTGTGTCGTGATGAGCTCGGCGGCCTTGCTCAGATCGAGGAGTGGCAGCTTCGTCCGCGCCAGCACCAGCCGGGTCAACCGATCACTATCGGCCAGCCGCGCATCCGAGTCGCCCGCCCGCACCTCCCATGCGAGGGTCGCGCTACGCGCATCCACAACCAACGCATAGTGCGTGCGCAGCCCGCGTAGATAGGAAATGATGAAGATCGAGCGCATCTCACCCCAGGGGACCTGATTTTGCCGCTTGCCAGGATAAGTCCGCGTCCAGCGGAGGCCAAGCTCATCGGCCTCGATACGGAAGGGCCGGCGAAGGCTTCGCGCTTGTCGGGCAAAGGCGACGCCCCAGGCGCTCGTTCCTGCACCGAAGACACCGCACACAACTCCGATCACCAGCCGGGCCGTGAGATCGTCGGACGAGATACCGACAATGACGGCCACCGCGAGCGCCAGGAAGCCGAATAGGAGGAGGAAAGCGGCGGCAAGTGCCTTATCGGAAGCGAGATCCCCATTTGGACGCTGGAAGGGGCCAAACGATGCTGACAATGCCGGGACTGGCTCCTTCTCCAGCGCCTCGGTAAGCTCGCGGGCGTGGCTCGCAAGCCGGGTGTCGCGGGCCTCCGCGGCCAATCGAAGCGCCACGGCGCCTCCTGCCACCTGCTTCGCCGTCACACGTGCGACAGGCACGAGCACTGCGCGAAGCAAGAGCGGCATACTTTGCACGATACCGACTCCTAACAATAGGAGCTGATCGAAGAAGTCTATCTCCCACTCACCAGTACGCCAGGCCGATTGGAGGGCGGCCAGCGCGGCATGGAAGGCTACTACCACTATGCCGACGGCCCCAATGGCAAGAGCCCACCGATACCACCGCAGGATGCCCTGCACCTTGCGCATCTCGCGCGGCCGCAGATCGATCAGCCCGACTACAGATTCGACCGCCACTGCCAGCACCACCTACCGCTCTTGTCCTGCTATCGCGCTTGATCGCACTGCCGTCGCTATTCATTGTGATACCGCGGTCAACTCCCAACCTGCGCTACGTACGTTATCCTCCGGGTCGCCAAGCAGCAGCGCCTCCGGCGATGGCCCCAGCTTAACAGCCTCGCGGTCGCGTGTTATCATGGGCGCCACGCCAATGAAAGGAGCCGCGCGCCTGATTCCTCGTGGCGCGCGATTGTCACCCACATGTCCCTCTTCACACGCCTGTTCGGTTCGAGCGATCGGCCAACCTCCAGTACAAGCGCCAGCGTCGCCCCACCTGCCTCCCCCTCCTCAGTGAAGGACGAATCATCATTGCAGCCCGCGGCCCAGGCGCGGAGCCAGGTGCGGCGCGCGCAGGTGGTGATCGTCGGCGCGGGGCTGGCCGGGCTGACGGCGGCGCGCACGCTCGTCGCGGCGGGAGTGGACGCCCTCGTCGTGGAGGCGCGCGACCGCGCCGGCGGCCGGACGTACACCCGCCCGGCCAGCGACGGCACGCTGCTGGACCTGGGCGGGCAGTGGATTGGCCCGACGCAGGACCGCATCGCCGCGCTCGCCGCCGCGGTCGGCGCCGATACGTTCTCCACCTACGACACCGGCGACAACATCTCGTTCCGCGATGGCGCCCGCGCGACCTACAACGGCGCGATTCCCACCGTGGACCCGCTGATCTCAGGCGATGTGATCGAGGCGCTGCTGAACCTCAACATGATGTCTCAGGAGGTGCCGCTCGACGCGCCCTGGCAGGCGGCATCGGCCGCCGAATGGGACGCGCAGACAGCGGCCACCTGGATTCGCGACAACGTGCCTAGCGCCGGCGCGCGACAGATGCTCGAGCTGGGTGTGCAGGCGGTGTTCTCCGCGGAGGCGCGCGATATCTCGCTGCTACATTTCCTCTTCTACACGCACTCGGCTGGTGGGCTGCGCAACCTGCTCGGCGTGACGGGTGGCGCGCAGGAGCGGCGCTTCGTGCGCGGGGCACAGTCGGTCGCCAACCAGACCGCCGCGGAGCTGGGCGAGCGCGTCCTACTCAGCGCGCCGATCTACACCGTCACCCAGGATGAGCGCGGGGTGACGGTGGCGGGGGACACCGTCTCGGTGACGGCCGAGCGCGCGATCATCGCCATCCCGCCGCCGCTGGCGGGCCGGCTGCGCTACGCGCCCGCGCTGCCGGGCTACCGCGACCAGCTCACGCAGCGCATGCCGATGGGCAGCGTCTACAAGGTCCACTGCCTCTACGACGCCCCCTTCTGGCGCGAGGAAGGGCTGACCGGCCAGGTCTCCAGTGATAGCGGTCCCGTCCGCATCACGTTCGACAATTCGCCGCCCGCTGGCACCCCCGGCGTGCTGCTCGGCTTCATCGAGGGTGACGAGGCGCGCTACTGGGGGCGGCGGCCGATGGAGGAGCGCCGCGCAGCCGCGCTGGCGTGCTTCGGCCGCTATTTCGGCGAGCGAGCCGCCGCGCCGCAGGAGTACGTCGAGTATTCGTGGGCCGAGGAAGAGTTTAGCCGCGGCTGCTACGCCGCGTACATGCCGACCGGCGTGTGGACCGCCTACGGCGAGGCGCTGCGCGAGCCAATCGGCCGGATTCACTGGGCTGGAACCGAGACAGCCACCATCTGGAACGGCTACATGGACGGCGCGGTGCAATCCGGCGAGCGAGCCGCCGCCGAGGTGCTCGCCGCGCTCGGATCGTAGGTTCGCTGCGCAATTGCGTACATAGAAGAGGAGGAAGCGGCATGGCAACCAAAGCGGAGCTACGCGAGGCGCTCGACGACTACGTGGCGCGCGCGCAGGCCAGCGAGCGGGTCCGCAAGACGCTCAAAGGCTGGAATTGCGTGATGCATATCCAGGCGACGGACGTTCCCGACGCGGAATTTACCGCGACGATCCAGAGCGGCGAGCTGCTCTCGGTGGAAGATGGCCTGCATGGCGCGGCGGACCTGATCGTGACCGGAGGCAGTGAAGACCTGGCCAAGGTGTTCTGGGGCGAGGAGAATCCGGCGTCGAACTATATGCAGGGCGCTATCCAATCCCGCGGCTCGCAGGATGACGTGATGCGGCTCGACGCGATGGCGATGTTCATCTACCTGGGCCAGTAGTCGCTGCTTCAGGCGCACGCTCAGCACAATCGCGGGCTATACACGCGCTTCCGCATCTGGCATACTCCCGCGGAACCAACCGGTGACGAGAGAAATCGCCCGCACTGGGGGGAGAAGGGAGGAGCGGACGATGCGGTATACCGCTGAGCAGGTGCTCGCGCTGGCCCCGGACGCCGGCTCCGCCGCGAACGGGCGCAAGCTTGCCGCGGCGCGCCACTGGCGGAATCTTGGCCAAAGCGACGACGCGGTGTGGGGCGAGTGCCAGGGCAGCACGCTTTATCAAGTGCGGGCAGAGCTGGCGACGTTTGGCGTCAAATGCACCTGCCCCAGCCACAAGTTCCCGTGCAAGCACGGCCTTGCCCTGCTGCTGCTGGCGCTCGACCCCAAAGCCGTCCCAGAGGCAGAACCGCCGGAGTGGGTGGCCTCGTGGCTGGACAAGCGCGCCACGGCTGGTGAG
>DASUBU010000091.1:0-21087 GCA_035763125.1 Ktedonobacterales bacterium | reverse complement strand
CCAGAGCCAGCCTCGCCACGAGTAGCGGAAGAGGCTTATCCACATCGGGAGGTTCCCCCAGAGACAATACCCATTGCTTGTGTAGAGCATAGTATGCCTGGCTCCGTGGGCAAAGTCAATGGGATAGCGAGCTTTGGGCTAAGGCCGCGGGGTGACGTTACATTTCGCAAAGCGACGGGCTTGACGCTGCGCGCGTGGCACCCGATAGTAGGGACGCTGTAGGGGGGACGCGTCGGCATCGAAGTGCGTGAGAGCGCGCCATTACGCCGATATGATCGCCCGCTGTGTGGGGCCCACGTCCGCGTTGAGCATCCCCACGGCTGTAGGCCAGGTGTCTTTACACTGTGATCTGCGATAATCTTACGCACTCACGGCGTCATACTCAGCGAGTGATGGCGGGCAAGCGCGCTGGAGGGCCGCCGCGCCGGCAGATGGGCCCAGCGAGGGGAAAGAAAGGCGGAGGATGCTGTGCGTCGTCTCGCGTCGCTCGTTCTGCTGGCTGGGTTGCTCGCCGGCACGCTGCTGCCGCTGAGTGCCGCCACTGCCGCGGCCCTCGCGCCTGCCACATCTGCCTCTGCGGTGCGCCGCGCGCCGCCTGATCTGCCGGCGGTTGATCCGACCTACGTCTACGAGCAGCTCGCATATATGGCGACGCATTTCCAGCGGCGTGAGGCTGGCTATGACACGAATCTGCCCGTCACGCAGAACGGCCACGACGAGTTCGCCGACTACTGGCAGGCTGAGATGCTGCGCGACCTGGATGGCTTCGGCACGGTGGCGCGGCGCGACCCATTCACGGTTCAGGGCTGGAGCGGTCGTCCGGCGAAGATTCCGGCCTTCAATGTCGAGGTGACGGTGCCAGGGCAGACGCATCCCGAGCAGATGGTGGTGATCGGTTGTCACTACGACGGCGAGGCCAGCTCCACGCAGTCGGCCAACGACGACGGCAGCGGCTGCGCCATCGAGCTGGCGGTGGCCAAGGCAATGGCCGACTACTGGCGTGCGCGCCACGTCTATCCCGCGCGCACGCTGCGCTTCGTGATCTTCGACGCCGAGGAGCAGGGCGTCTACGGCTCGTTCTACTACCTCAACGCGACGGTCAACGGCGACAGCGCCAATATCGTCGCGATGTTCAACGAAGAGCAGAACGGCATCGCCTATCCGCTGCGCTTCCTGGGCAAGGCCAGCAACCCTGTGTTGCCGTTCTACACCATGCTCTCGCCGCTCCAGAATAACAAGCTCTATCCCCACCAGGACCAGCTTTCCCCCGCTCGGCGCGATGCTCTCACCCGCTTCCGCGCGCTGATGGCCCAGGCTGTGCCGGCCGTCTTTGCCCAGTTCCAGGCGCTCGGCTACACCACGCTCGACTACCAGGATGACGCCGGCAGTCCGGTCAGCTTGCCGATCTTCACCGCCGATGACGCCAGCCGCCAGGTGCAGCTTCAAGACGACGAGATTGGCTCCAGCGACCAGATTCCTTTTACGCTGGCCGGCGCGCCCGATGCCACCTTCATCGGCAACTTCACCTACTACGACAGCGCGCCCACTCCACCGCCGTGGTCGTACCCCTACGATCAGCCGCAGGATACCATCCAGCTGATGAACACCTACGCCAGCGGCCAGTCGTCCGCGGCCAAGGCACTGCAGCTCTCGCTCGCGCTGCCCGGCATGCTGACGACCTGGATGCTGAGTCAGCCGGAGGTGCTCGGCAGCGTGGCGCCGGACGGCAAGCCAATCGCCGCGATCAGCGACGTGGGGCCAGCAATGGCTGGGCTGCCGCTCACCCTCGATGCAGCGGCGTCCTTCGCGCCGGCCGGCTCCGGCGCGCTGAGCTATGCCTGGGACTTCGGCGACGGCACGCGCGTCAGCGGCCAGGCCGTCCAGCATACGTACGTCAACGCCGGCACATACAGTCTGACCCTCACCGTGAGCGGCCCTGGCGGAGCGCGCACCGTTGCGAAGTCACTCACCGTTACCCCACAGGCGCCGGTGTACATCAACCCCTACGCCCGCTTCCAGCAGAGCGGCGTGCCGCCGTCGAATCCGCTCGTGACGCTGCCCGTTCCGCGCGATCAGCCGGACGCTGCGGTCACCCCCACCGTCTCAGGCTCGCGTACGAGCGGCAGCGCGAACAGCTCGCGCGTCAATCTCGGCGGCGTGCTGCTCTACACGGCGCTCGCGCTGGCCGCGCTGATCGTCGTCGCGGCGCTGGTGCTTGTGCTCTCCCGGCGGCGCAGTAAGCGGGAGTAATACGGATTTGGCATCCTGCCGAATGCTCGGGAGGCTGGTTTCGCGGCGAAGCAGGCCAGTGCCCTAATGACCGCCGCCGTTGCCCGCGCGACATGAGTACCCCCAGGGCTGCCACGGCAGCGCGGTCATGCTAGACTGGCGCCACGTTCGCCGGCGGGCGTCATGCGCCGCGCAAGAGGGTGTGTGGGGAAGGGACGGAGTGCGCGACGTGGGCCGTGTCTCTCTGCGTGCGTTGACGGGTACGCGCTTTCTGGCTGCGCTCTGGGTGGTGGTCTACCATTACGCGCTCGAGTTCCGCTTTCCGTCGCTCCACGGCGGGGAGCTGCATTATCTGCTCGGCCCTCACACGCCGCTCGATGTGCTGATCCTGCAAGGGCATCTTGCAGTGGACTTCTTCTTCCTACTCTCGGGATTCATCCTCGCCTATACCTATGTCACCGCCGACGGGAAGGTACACGGGGGAGCGCGGCCGTTCTGGGTGGCGCGCGTGGCACGTATCTATCCAGTGTACCTGCTCGGCCTCGCGCTGGCCTTCTGGCCCTATATCTTGCATGGCGTCAACCCACATGGCGCCGCGTCGTCGGGCGTCTCACATCTGCTGATGCTGCAGGCGTGGATACCGTCAACGCAGGCCTGGAACCAACCGAGCTGGAGTCTCTCGGTAGAAGCGTTCTTCTACGTGCTCTTCCCACTCTTGTTGCCGCTGATCGCCCGGCGCGGACGCCGCGGATTGTGGATGGTCTTTGTAGGCGCGTGGGTGCTCCTCGTCCTCACGCTCCTCGCGCTCAATGAGTTTGGTAGCAGCACTGATCTTTCGTCACTGGCGGGCTGGCGCTCGATCGTGCGCTACAACCCGCTTCCAAGTACGCCGGAGTTTGTTGCCGGCGCGGCGCTAGGAGTGCTCTTTGTCCGCCACGGGGCAAGCGCCTTCCCGCTGATCCGCCGCCTCACCAGTTTCGGCTTCGACGTCTTCACCGCCGGTGCGGCCATCGCCCTCGCCGGCGCATTGATGCTCTTGTTCAAGTTTGGCATTCGGTCGGATGGGATTGACTTCGCGGCTGGCGCCACGATGCCGTTGCTCTCCGTTCTCATCGTGCTGCTGGCCTTCCAGCGCGGCGTCATCGCGGCGCTCCTGGCGCGTCCGGTGGTGGTCTGGCTCGGCGAGATCAGCTACGGTGTTTATATCCTGCACGATCCCCTCTGGCAGTTGCTGCGCATGTTCGCGGCTGCACAATTCCAGATGTCCACCGGCAATCCGCTGCTCATCCCGGTGTATGCCGTCCTCGTGATTGGAGTAGCGGGCCTGAGCTTCCAGTTCTTGGAGTCGCCACTGCGGCGGGCCATCCGTGCACACTGGGGCCAGCCGAAACGCGTGCCGGTTCCGGTCACACGGGAGCAGAGTGCTGTCCCGATCTAGCGCGAGACGCCCAGATGCGCGCTTGAGCGGAGAGTGTAGTCGCTCCGCTGGCCCCTGAGCCTGCCCTACACGAGCCACGTCTCGATCAGCTGGGCAATGGCCGCCATGGCAGCATTATTGGGGTGGAACGTGTCGGTGGTCCAATGCGGGAAGTACCAGTCCTCCGGCACGCCCGCTGGGCCGTGGAACGCGCTGTCTGCGAACATGCTGGTGATGTCGGCATAGTGGCCGCCGGGGCAATCACGCGCGATGGTGGCGTTGTAGGCGATGGCGGCCTGCGCTGGCCACCAGACTGAGAGGCAGACGAACGTCGCGCTGGGCGCTGCCGACTGGACCTCTGCGATTAGCTGCGAGTACTCCGCATCGAATGTAGCTGGATTGGTAACGTTGGTGCCGGACAGGTTCCCGCTCACGTCGTTGGTGCCGATCTCGACGACGATGACGGCCGTATTGGCGCTCGGGGGGTCGGCGTCCACGGCGCCTAGCGTGTTGGCCGCACGCCACCCGCTGCCCCACCTGCCCATCTCCATCACGTTGCGGCGCTTGTCTCGGCGGAGGTCCGCAACCAGCCGCTCGCGATACGTATAGCGCGGCAGTGTCGCCGCGCGGCCGGCGGTGATGCTGTCGCCGAGGAAATACACCGGATAGGGGATTGGTGGTGGCGGCGGCGGACTGACCGTGGTGAGCGGCAAGAGCACCGTGCCGAGCGCCAGTGTCAGCACGATGCGGAGCAAGCGGCTCTGCCGTCGGTTCCGCCCCCGTCGTCCCTGCATTGTCCCGCCTCGCTCCACATCAGCCGCCCTGCACATTGTATCGAGTAGCCGAGATCAGAGCAACCTGCGATGAATATGGTGCCATGCGCGGCGATGGGCGATAACCCAGGCGCCTGTGGCGTCAACCCTTCAGGCTGCGCTGATAGTGCCACGCGCCCTTGAGGTCGCAAGTGTAGAGGCTGAAGCTGATCGGCGTCGTATTCTCGCCGTTGGCGTTGAACGCCAGCGTGCCAGTGATGCCGGCGTACTTCGCGGTCGCCACCGCCGCCCGCACGGCCGCGCGGCTGACAGGCTTGCCGGACGCAATGAGCGATTTGATGGCGGCTATCTCGTCCATCGCTGCATCGTAGGCCAGGGCGCTCTGTGGGAGCGGCTCGGCGCCTGGATAGGCGGCGCGATAGGCCGCGACGAAGTCCTTCGCGCCGGAAAGCGCGGAAAGCTCTTGCGCCGGCAGGAGCGCTGTCGTGTTTGCCGCCGCGGCCGGCATGCCAACCGCACTGGCCCACCCTGGATGATCGGCGATGGGGCCGGCGGTCAGGATGACAAGCCCCGGCGCGCCGGTCAGCGAGAGCGTGGCGCGCAGCTCCGCGCCCGCGGTGGTGCCGCCGGCGAAGAAGACGAGGTCGGGATTGGCTTCGATGATGGCCGAAACGGCCGCCTGCGCACTATCTGGCGTGGTGAGCGCGATGGAGGACTGGCCGGCGACCGCGCCCTGCCTGGCGCGTAGCTCCTGGCTGAAGGCGGCAGCCAGCGTCTTGCCAGAGAGTGAGCCGTCATCCACGATGAAGACGGCGTGCGCGGCGAGCCCGTGCGCTTGTGTGGGGGCGACGGCGAGGTCGGCGGCGACTTTGCCGGCAGTGCGGTCGGTCTGGGGGAGCCGGAAGAACGCCGCGGGCGTGCCCTTGGGGTGCAACTGCGCGAAGTCGAGGCCCTCCGCCTTGGCCTGATCGGCTTGCGTCAGTCCGGGCAATGTCGCGCCGGGGCTGATGGTGACGATGCTCTGCTGTCCGACGATCGGTAGCAGCGTGACGGCCGACTCGCTGGCCAGCGGGCCGACGATCCCCACCACGCGCTGGTCGCCGACCAGGGTAGCCGCATCCTGGTCGAGAGCGCCGGCCACTTCATCCACGTGCGTGACGGTGAGGCGATGGCCGCCGCCGAGCGTGGCATTCTGCTGCACGGCGAGATCCACCGCGCGCTGGATGGCCTGACCGAGCGGGGCATCGGCGCCGCTCATCGGTAGGATCGTTGCGATGGTGAACGCGCTGTCGGCCGTCTTGTCGCCACTGCATGCCGTCAGCCCCGCCGCCAGCATGGCTGCCAGCAGGAGGCCCCAGCCAACAGACTGCCATGCCCGGCCGAATGGCGAGAGCACCGTAAGATGGCTCCTTGGGTGGCGAAGTGGGCGGGCTGCCCGCCAGTGGCTACTCATACGAGATGAATAGCGGCTGCGGGAAGATCTGCATCACGTCACGCGGCGACTGCAGCGGAATGTCGTAGGCCGAGCCTCCGCTGTAGTTGAAGAAGAGCTTGTAGCCGCCGTATTGAATCAGGTCTTGCTGGACGAACACCTGATAGTCGCCCAGCTTCGTATCCACATAGCCAAAGCCGTCGGACTGTAGCACCAGCGAGACGTTGGGATTGCGCCGGATCTTGTCCTTGTTCGTGAGCACGGCGGAGTTCCACTGGTGAATCACCAGCACCTTGCGGGGCAACTGCTGCTGGAGCGAGATTTGCGCCAGCTCGTTGATGGTCCAGTTGATCTCGCTGGCGTCCATCGAGCCCAGGCAGCAGGGATAGCCCGCGGCTTCGGCGTAGCCCTGGGGGGTGTTGGGGAAGTGGAATTCGGTGTCCAGCGCGAGGTGGGTGAACGAGTACTCTTGCAGATAGGGCAGCATGTGCTTCGTTATCGCGTCGGCGACGGGCTCGGTGCCTAGCTGCAGATCGAAGAAGAGCAGCAGATGGTGTTGCTGGCAGAATTGCGCGTAGGCCTTGATCGTCGCGTCGTCGGCCCACGAGGCGCACCACTGCGGGAATGCGCCGCAGGGCTGGATGACGTTGACGACGAGATCAATAGCGAGCTGGACGGGGTGGGTGGGGTCTAGCGCAGCGTATTGCTTGCCCAGGTCTTGCAGCGTCGGTAGGAAGGTATTGAGCATGTCGAGCGACGACGCCGGGCCGTTGAAGTCCACGCCGCCGACGATGCCGTAGACGGCGACGATGCGGGAGGTGGGCAGCGGCGCGCCGATGCTCGGGTCGAATGTTGGCGCCGATGCCACCAGCGCGCGGCCCCCCGCGGTGCCGTTGGCGGCAGGCGTGCTGGTGCGCGGCGCATCACCGCAGCCCGCCAGGATCACCATCAGGCACAGCAGCAGCGTCGAGGGCACGAACACGGCGGATCGCCGCACTCTGCCTGCGAACCTGGCCCCCGCCGCCCCCGTCTTCGGCATGCGACTCCCCTCCCGCCGCGCCATCATCTACCAGCCATCCGCCACGCTCGGCCTCGACTGTAGCGCGCCGCGCCCGTGGCGTCAATCGGCATAGCCCTTGATGCGGGCAGGTGCCCCAGCCGCGTATTGGCCTACCGCCGTGAAACATGCGCTGCGATGGGTAGGCTGAAGACAGACTACCGCAGCTACACTCGCTTACGGGGCGCAGCACGCCCGCAACTCGGCCTCGCCGATGCCCTCCACCGTCACCAGCTTCTCCCTGGCCGACGCGCCGCGCAGAATGCTGATAGCACGCTTCGGCACATGCAAGCGGCGTGCCAGGAGCGCGATGACCGCCGCGTTGGCGGCGCCCTCCACCGGCGGCGCCGTCACCCGCACGCGCAGCGCGCCGCCTTCCAGCGCGATACCCTCCGTCGCGGCTCGTGGGGTAACGCGCACCCGCACCAGCAGCCGCCCTCCCTCCTCGCGGATGGCCGTCGTGGCAGCCGAAGACGCGGGGGAGACGTCTTGCGCCGCGGCGTCACGCGCTGCCGGCGTTTGGCCCGACTTCGCGGCGCGGCTCTTCGCGCGGCTCATCTCACCAGCCCGACGGCAACGCCGAGAGGAAGATGGCGTCGAGCAGCCCTAATGCCCACCAGCTGAAGAACAGCGAGATGATCAGGCTGAGATCGAAGAAGCCGACCGCGCCCGCGGGGATGCGCTTGGCGATCGGCATCAAGATCGGGTCGGTGAGGTTGGTGAAGAAGCGCGTGAACGGGTTGCCCGGCGGCAGCGGCAGCCAGCTCACAATCACCCGCACGAGGAGCGCGAGAATCAGCAGGCGGAAGAAGAGATCAATCGTGAGATGCAGCAGGCCGCTGATGTTGGGAGTCAGCATGGCGAAGGCCCTCCTTCCAGGGGCTACGCGGGCAGGGCGCCGGCGGTGGTGAGCACCTCGACGACCCGCCGCCCGAAGAGCCGCCGCGTAGCGACCGAGACGACGCGCAGGTCTTCGAGCTCGGGCAGCGTGGTGATGTGGCGCTGGACCATACGGCCAAGCGGTCGCGCGGCGAAGAAGCCCGCCAGCGAGCTGGCGACCGCGGAGGCGACGCGCATCCGGGGGCGGACGGCCGTCAGCGCGAAGAGCGAGCCGATCATGGCGAGCGAGGTGCCCACCGCCAGATTGGTGCCGCAGTTGGGATGAATGGCGAGCTCTGCCTCGCCGCCGCGCAGCCTGCCAAGCGCCTCGGCGCAGGCAGTCTGCACGAGGTTCGGGTCGAGGTCGGCGAAGATGGTAAAGCCGCGGGCGTTCGAGCGTGCGCTGACCACCAGCCCAGGACGCTGTCGTGTCAGGATCGTGACAGTGCCGTGTTCGAGCGCGTGGTTCTGGCGGATGCGCCGCCCGAAGACCAGATCAGCCGCCCTCATCTGCCGCTCCTTCCTCGCTCTCTGCCGGCGCAGCCTCGGCAGGCGCGCGTGCGGCCGGCGCCGGCCGCGGACCGAAGAGAACGCGCCCGATCCGCACCAGCGTCGCGCCTTCCTCAATCGCAAGCTCGTAGTCGTCGCTCATGCCCATCGAGAGGACGTCCCAGCCGCCTTCGCCGGCCCCCGCGTGGTCATCCTCACCATCGCCGCTCAGCGGCACGGCGCGGCGCAGCATGTCGCGCAGCTCGCGCATCCGGCGGAAGACTGGCCGCACGACCTCCTCGTTGCCGATGGGCGCCACTGTCATCAGCCCCTGCGGCGCCAGGTGCGCGAAGCCCGCCAGCGCGCGCGCCGCGTCAAGCGCCTCGCCTGGCCGGATGCCAAGCTTGCTCGCCTCTTCGCCTGCGTTGACCTCCAGCAGCACCGGCAGTCTGCGTCCGAGCGCCGCGGCCTGCGCGTCCAGCCGCTCCATCAGCCGCAGACTGTCAACGCTCTGGATGCGTGCGAAGAGCGGCGCCGCCTCGCGCACCTTGTTGGTTTGCAGGTGGCCGATCAGCTCCCAGCGCGCATCGGGCAGATGCAGCTCCGGGATCTTGCGCAGCGCCTCTTGCACGCGGTTCTCACCGAAGTCGCGCATGCCCGCGGCATAGGCGGCGCGTACCCCCTCGGCGGGCACGTTCTTGGTGACGGCCAGCAGCGTGATGGCGGCAGCTGGCCGGCCCGAGCGTGCGGCTGCCGCCGCGATGCGCTCGCGCACCCGCGCCAGACGTGCGGCAAGCGTGTCGGCGTCGGAGGCGGAGGCGGAGGCGGCGATTGCTCCCTGCTCGTCGTGCATGGTGGCGCCTACTCTCGCAGCCCGATGGCGACCGCGAATCGGCCGGTCGGTTTCGGCTCGACGCGATTGGAGAAGAACAGATCGGTGCGGCAGCCGGTGCAGTACTCCGCTGCCTCGACATTGGCGATGGGCACGCCGGCCGCGCGAAGCTGCGCGACGTTGGAGGCCGTGACATCCAGATAGCGATGCATCGCCCCATCCTCGCCCCGCCGCTCCTCGATGTGGGCACACTCGGCAGCCAGTGCGTTGGCCGCGAAGGACGTCTGCACGTTCTCGCCGATCTCATAACAGCACGCGCCGATCGACGGCCCGACGCCTGCCAGCACGTCGCGCGGCCGGCTGCCGAAGCGCTCGCCCATCGCTGCCACAGCACGCGGCACGATCGCCACCGCCGTGCCGCGCCAGCCGGCATGCACCAGCGCGAAGGCGCGGTGAAGGGGATCGTAGAGCAAGATCGGCGCGCAATCGGCGAAGGCCCAGCAGAGCGCGAACCCACTCTGGTTGGCGATCATCGCGTCGGCGCTGGTCTGCAGCAGCCGCTGCCGCAGCGGCTCGTGCCACTCCTCCGGCAGGCCCTTCGGCCGCTCGACCACCGTCACCTCGCCGCCGTGGATCGTGCGGGCGCCGAGCAGCGGCAGACCGAGCGCGGCGATCACCAGCTGGCGGTTGCGGCGCACCGTCGCGCGGTCGTCGCCGACCACGCCGCCGAGATTCAGCCCCTGAAACGGTGGCCGGCTATAACCACCGCGCCGCGTGAAAACGGCATGCGCCAGCCCCGACACCGCTGCGAGCCGCTCGAACTGGAGGTACTCGCACCGCTCCGCCTGCCGCTGGATCACCGCTTCGCCTCGCTCCGTTGCATCGCCACGTCGTGCCTGGCTCCGGCCGGCTCGTACGGCGGACCGGCGCGCACCCATTGTAGCATGCCGATTGGGAGGGGGACAAAGACGAGATCGCGCGGAGCCCCGCTCAGGCGACGACGAATTGCACGACGCTGCCGCCGTTGACCGGAACCTGCCAGCGCGTGTGGCCGTCGTGCGGGTCCAGCGCGTAGACGGTCGTGGTGGTCTGCGGCGCCGCGCCCGACACGGCCACCGTGTAGACGGCTCCGCCGGGGCCGGGGCCCACCTGTGGCGGCAGGACAGAATCGCCAAGCGGAACGGACCACATCTGCTTGGGTGTTGGGCCGCTCACATCCAGAGCGAGCAGTGTGCCGTTCTGCAGAGCGACGTAGAGCGCATGATCGTGGTAGGCGGTTCCCACAATGGGGGTCGTTTCCGATTGGACCCAGAGCTTCTGGCCGGTCTCGCTGTTGAGCGCGGTGAGAGTGTCACCTGAACTGAAGATCACCAGCCCATCACCGGCGCTTATCGGCACGCCGCCGGAAGGTGATCCCAGCCCATGAGAAGGGTACTGCCAGGCGAGCTTGCCATCGGCGGCGTAGCGGTAAACCACGCCTGCGCTCGTCAGATACACGCCGCCATCGGCGGGGACCGGCGGCGCGGTAGGGGCAACAGCCTCAAGCGCGGTGTGCCAAATGGGAGTGTTGCTGTCTGGATTGAAGGCCAGCAGCGTGTTGCCGGCATGGACGTACAGCGCTCCGGCAGCGGCGGCGATCGTTGGCGAGACGTTCGTCCCGGCATCGTAGGTCCAGCGCAGCACGCCGTTGCGGGCGCGCAGTGCGTACACCGTGCTGTGCGTCGTGGCATCCCCCTGTGAAACGGCGTAGAGCAGATCGGCACTCGCATTTACTACCGGCGGGGCGGTGAACTTGCCTGAGAGCGACGGCTGGTGGAGGACGGCCTGTTTGCCGTCGCCGGCCTGGAACGCGTGCAACGCGCCATTGGGTGCCAGGACAAAGACGATGTTCTCGCCCACGGCGATCTGCGCGTCGGCGGCGACGGCAGGTGGCTGAGGCCAGCGCGTAGATCCGCTCGCGCCGTCGAGTGCGTTCAGCGTAGCGCCTGTTCCGGCGGACGATGCAATGAAATACACGCTTGTGGGCGGCACGACGGGCAGCGTGGCAGTGGGCGCCGCGGCAGACGTGGGCGCCGGTGCTGGCGTGTGGGTGCGCGCCGGACGAGGAGTCGCCCGGCCGGAAGGCCTGCCGCGCCCGGATGCAGCCGAAGCAACCGCGCTAGTTATGACGAGCACGAGGAGCAGGCCGCATGCCACAATGAAGCGTACCTGCGCGCCACTCGCAGGCATCGGCCGGCGTGTGGACTTGGTCGGCGGGTGCTGCGACTGGGAAGGCTGGCCAGGCGTCGGCGTGCTCACCGTTTGCCTCCTCTGCTCTCAAATCTGCGCGCCTCTATTCTATCTGCGCTGTCAATCGCCGCAGTCAATCAGCGAAAGTAACAGCCTGGCGGTGTCGAGGCGGGAGAACGCTCCTATCGGCCGTAGAGCGATGAGAGCTGGGCGAGCCGCTTGCTGAGGGATGGCGTAAGCTGCTCCTGCGTCACGCGCCACTCCCAGTTACCCGCGGCCCGCGAGGGAAAGTTCATGCGCGCGACGCTGCCGAGGTCGAGCACATCCGCCAGCGGCACCACCGCCAGCGCCGCCACCGACGCGAAGGCCGCGCGCACCATCGCCTCGACAACGCCCTCCTCATCGCTGTGCAGATACCGCAGTACATGCTCCCGCTCGCGCTCGCCCACCGACGTGAACCAGCCGCGTGTCGTATCGTTGTCGTGCGTGCCGGTGTAGACCGCCGTGTCGCGCGTGAAGTTGTGCGGCAGGTGTTGATTCTTGGCGTTGCCGCCGAAGCCGAACTGCAAGACGCGCATCCCCGGCAGCTCGAGCTTCTGGCGCAGCCGGTGGACGCCGAGCGTGATCTGCCCCAGGTCCTCGGCAATCAGCGGCAGGTCGCCCAAGTCCGCGCGGATCGCTGCGAAGAGCGCCGCACCCGGCCCCGGCGCCCAGCGCCCCTCCACCGCCGTCTCGCACTCCGCGGGGATCTCCCAATAGGCATGGAAGCCGCGGAAGTGATCGAGCCGGATGATGTCCACTAGCTCCAGCGTCGCACGCAGGCGCTCGATCCACCAGCCGTAGCCCTGCTGCTTCAGGACGTCCCAACGATAGAGCGGATTGCCCCAGCGCTGGCCGGTCGCGCTGAAGTAGTCGGGCGGCACCCCCGCCACCACCGTCGGCAGGCCACCCTTATTTAGCTGGAAGAGCTCGCGATGCGCCCACACGTCCGCACTGTCGTGCGCCACGAAGATCGCCACGTCGCCGATGATGCGAATGCCCCGCGCCCGCGCATCGGCCCGCAGCGCCACCCATTGGCGGAAGAAGAGGAATTGTGTCAGCTCGTGGAAGGCGATGTCTTCCGCCAGCCGCGCCCGCGCCTCATCCAGCGCCGCAGGCTCTCGCATGGCGAGCGGCGACGGCCACTCGGTCCACGGCCGGCCGGCGTGGGCGTCCTTGAGCGCGGCGAAGAGCGCGTAGTCCGCCAGCCAGTGCGCCTGCCGTGCGCGAAAGCGCGAGAAGTCGGCGGCGAGCGCGGGCGGCTGATCGCGCCGAAAGCGCGCGTACGCCGTGCGTAGCAGCGCCATCTTCCAGGGGATCGCGCGCCCGTAGTCTACCCGCTCGCGTGGGAAGTCTGGCACGTGCTGCACGTCGCCTGGCATGAGCAAACTATCGTCGAGCAATCGGCCCGGCGAGATGAGTAGCGGGTTGCCGGCGAAGGCCGAGAGGCCCGCATAGGGCGAGTTGCCGTAGCCGGTGGGGTTGAGCGGCAGCACCTGCCACCGCTTCTGGTGCCCAACTGCCAGGAAGTCGAGGAAGTTCACCGCGCCCGGCCCCAGATCGCCGATGCCGTAGGGCCCCGGCAGCGAAGTCGGGTGCAGCAGGATGCCACTGGCGCGCGGCCATTTCATCAGGGGGTCTCCTGTCGGGCGGGCATGTGTGCGTGTGGTAGATACTGAGCCGCGGCGCTATGGCGATCCGCACGGCGCCGGATGTCGGTATCCTCGCCACCGGGCGCTCTCCGTGGCAGTCTAATGGGCCTCCGTCCGCACGTCAACGCGGCCGGGGAGACCCGCTGGGTCATTCAATTGTCCATTGTGACCCCAGTCCGCGGAGGCGGACTTGGCGGCCGAGGGGCCTCCCCACTGGGGACAGGGGCCTCCCCACTGGGGACAGGGGCCTCCAGGCGCGGTTTCCAACCGCCAGCCAGCCCCGCACCCTTACGACGAGCATTGAATCACCCTGGAGAGACCCGCGGGTGCGCGCATGGGTGCCCTCCCATCGCACAGCAGTACCATACGAGAAGACGTCCAATGTTGTGCGGCTGCACTGGCATTTCGGAGGCGGCGCGCTGCCGATGTACTACGTTGGGGGAGATCTCTTCGCCAAGGTGTCTGGCGCGCAGGCGCTCGCGATGGCGTCAACTGTCGCGACTCGATGGGCGCCGGCATCCGAAAGATCCAACACCATGGCGTGAGTGGATGGCAAGCGCCTTGCTTAGCCCACCTCTCCATACGACAGGTGTTGCGCTTGGGTTATGATGTTGTGTAGTGCTTGCCGCACACTCGCCCTTGTGGCTGGCATTGCTCCGCGCATCGCATCACCCGTGGCATGCCAGTTGTAGCATATGCCGCCAGCACACAACCTGGGCGCGATGACGGCACCAGGGCTAAGCGAGGAGGCCCGCGATGGCTGATGTACGCTTCGAGCATGTCTACAAGAGCTACGGCGACAGCCCACCGGTGATCACCGACCTCAACCTGCGCGTCAAGGACAACGAATTCCTGGTGCTGGTGGGGCCGTCGGGTTGTGGCAAGAGCACGGCGCTGCGCATGATCGCCGGGCTGGAGGAGATCTCAGAGGGCGACCTCTACATCGGCGAGCGCCGTGTCAACGACGTCGCGCCCAAGGATCGCGACATCGCGATGGTCTTCCAGAACTACGCGCTCTACCCTCATATGAACGTCTTCGACAATATGGCCTTCTCGCTCAAGCTGCGCCATATGCCACGGCCAGAGATCGAGGAGCGTGTGCATAAGGCTGCCGATATGTTGGGCATCACGCCGTATCTTCAGCGCAAGCCCAGGGCGCTCTCGGGCGGGCAGCGCCAGCGCGTGGCGCTCGGCCGCGCACTGGTGCGCGAGCCGCATGTCTTCCTGATGGACGAGCCGCTCTCGAATCTAGACGCCAAGCTGCGCGTGCAGACACGCGCCGAGATTGCCCGCCTGCATCAGCAGGTACCCGTCACCACCGTGTACGTCACGCACGACCAGATCGAGGCGATGACGATGGGTGACCGCATCGCCGTCCTCAACGCTGGCGTCATTCAGCAGCTCGGCACGCCGCAAGAGCTCTACGACACACCTGCCAACCTCTTCGTCGCCGGCTTCATCGGCAGCCCCTCAATGGACTTCTTCAACGCCACACTTGTGCGTCAAGGAGACGGCCAGGCGGTCATCCAGATCGAGGGCCACACGCTCTCGCTCTCGCCCGCGCTCAACGCGCAGCTGGCCGGTCAGGCCACCGCCGAGGGGCGCGCGGTCACCGCCGGCATCCGCCCAGAGGACTTCTCACTGGCCGCCGAGGGCGCAGCCAACACGCTCTCAGGCGTTGTGGATGTGGTCGAGCACCTGGGCAACGAGCAGCTTGTCTACGTGCAGTTGCCCGGCGCCATGGTGCCGGAGTCCGCCGAGACCAAAGGCTCGACCGCGCGCCTGCCCGCTGGCGTCGCCGTCAAACCCGGCCAGCGCATCACGCTGGCCGTCAACCACGATAAGCTCCACGTGTTCGATGCCCAGAGTGGCACGCGCTTCTCCTGAGCGGCAGTCTTCGCGCGTCGCGCTAGCCGCAATCGCCGTGGTGGATGCGTAACCGGCCAGATGTGGTGCACGCCCTTCGCGTCGCGACGCATCGCGCTGCTCGCACGTCATTACACTGTGGATAGGCGACAGCGGTGCTACCACTGGGAGCCATATATGGCTCCCACCCCATTTGCTGCCGCAGGCGCCTCTGCGCTCCACCCATTCATTCGCCAACAGGAAATGAGCCTTCTGTGTCGTTGGATACCAAGCTCCAGGTGTGGCAGAACGATCTGCTCGACCTCAGCCGCCGCAATAATCTGCTCTACTTTGGCGCCTCGATTCGCTCCGGCAGCGTCGCGCTGCGCGTCGAGCCGGGACCGCTCTTCGCACGCCTGGCCGGGAGCCGCGACCGCCCGTTTCGCATTCCGCTGGAGCAGACCGGCGATCCCGAAGATCCCGAGGCCACCGAGCGACGCCTTGTCCGGCTGCGCGCCCGCGCCCGCGATGCCCTCAACGATCGTGGAACGCACGTGCTCTACCTTGCCTTCGGCATCCTGGCCTGGAAGGAATCCGACGCCAGCGACGAGCTCATCCGCTCCCCGTTGGTGCTCGTACCCGTCGAGTTGAAGCGCGAGGGCGCGCTGGGCGCGTTCCAGTTGCTGCGCGCCAGCGAAGAGATCGAGATCAACCCGACGCTAACTGAGAAATTCAAGCACGACTTCGGCATTGAGCTGCCCACCTACGCCGTCATCTGCGAGCAGCTTGCCGCCGGCGCCAATGGGACGGCAGGAGCTAATGGGTCATCGCGTACACCCGGTGCGTCCACCTCCCGTGCGAGCGATGCCGCGCCGCCGCTGGATGCTGTGCTCGACGCGTTCGGAGCCGTCCTGCGCGCCGGCGGCAAGCCCGCCGAGATCGCCCCCGATGTTCACCTGGGCATCTTCTCGTTCCAGAAGCTGGTGATGTACCAGGACCTCAAGCGCAACGCCGATGCCCTCAAGGGCCATCCCATCATCCGTAAGCTGGGTGGCGAGTCCATTCGCCTGCCGGCGCCCGGCGCGGAGCTTGGGCCGGGCGAGCTAGATCGCCACCTGCGTCCGCAGGAGACGCTCGAAATCCTCGATGCCGACTCCAGCCAGCAGGAGGCGATTCTGGCGGCCAAGCGCGGGGCGAGCTTCGTCTTGCAGGGTCCGCCGGGCACCGGCAAGAGTCAGACGATCGGCAACATCATCGCCGAGTGTCTGGGACAGGGCAAAAGCGTTCTCTTCGTCAGCGAGAAGCGTGCGGCGCTGGAGGTCGTCTCGCAGCGGCTCCACGCCGCCGGCCTCGGTGAATTCTGCCTTGAGCTGCACAGCCACAACGCCGACAAAAAGCAGCTTGTCGCCGAGCTAGAGCGCACGCTGCGCGAGGCGGAACAGGCGTCCGCTGGCGGAGTGCGCCGCGCTGGCGAGTGGGAGAGCATTTCGGGCGATGTCGCCGACGGCCGCGAGAAGCTCAACGCGTACGTCCACGAGCTGCACCTGCCACGGCTCGCGCTTGGGCGCTCCGCCTTCGACGTCTATGGCGCGCTGGCCCGGCTCGCGCAGACGCCCGATCTCGCCGTGCCACTCGCGGACGTCGCGCAGGCCACCCAAGCCGATCTGACGCGCCGCCGTGAGGCGCTCGAACGGCTGCTGCTCTACACCGATGTGCTGGACGCCTCCGACGGCTATCCCTGGCGCGAGACGCTGGCGACCGAATACACCCTGCAGCTTGGCGCCGATATCGGCCACCACTTCGGCCGCCTGCGCGACACCCTTGGTACGCTGGCGGCGCGCGAGGAGGAGCTGGCGGCGCTACTCGCCGAGCAGCCTCCAGCTTCCACCTTCGACTGGCTGGAGGTCGCGCTGCAACGTGCCGAAGCGCTCGGCGCGAGTCCCGCGCCGCCGGAGGACTGGCTGTGGGGCGAGCGCCGCGTGGCGGCGGGCGCGTTGGCCGAGGAGGCACGCGACCACTCCGGCCGCTATACCGCCGCCCGCACTGCCTTTGAGGCGCGCTACGCCCCCGGCGCGCTGGCGCTCGATCACGCGGCTCTGCTGCGCGCGCTCGACGACGATGCTCGCCCGGCGATGGACGCCATACGACCCGGCCACCACGCCCCGCAGGACGTCTGTCTGGCCGAGCGCGACCGTCTCGACGCCATGCTGAACCGCGCGACCGCGCTGCTGCCCGAGCTGGTCGAGGCCGCCGGCCGCGTCACCGCCACCTGCCGGCTGACCGAGATCGCCTCGCTAGCCGAGGTGGAAGCGCTGCTCGAGACAGTCGAGTGGATCCTCACCACGCCCACTCCGCCTCCCTCCTGGCTCAGTGCCGAGAGCTATCCTGAGGCACGCGCGCTCACCTTCGATGCCCGCGCACGCTATACGCTGGCCGCCCAGCAGCGCGAGACGTTCGCCACGCGCTACACCGAGGCGCTCGACGCGCTCGACATCCCCGCCCTCGCCGCCCGCTTCCGCAAAGACTACGCCGCGCCGCTATGCTGGCTCATGCCGGGCTACTGGAGCGACCTGAAGCGCATGCGTGGCTGCCTGCGCCCGGGCGTCACGCGCTCGCCGACCGAGCTGCGCGCCGACGTCTTGCTGGCTGACCAGCTGCGCGCCGCGGAGGCCGAGCTTGACCGGCTGCGAGCCGACCACGCCCGCGCGCTTGGCGCATTCTTCGCGGGCTCGGAGACGGACTGGGAGCGCGTGGTGAGGACGGCCACCTGGGCCGACCGCCGCGCGACGCACTATCCAGAGGGCCTGCCGCGTGAGGTCGAGCGGTTGGTCTGCGGGCCGGCGCGCGGGCTGCAAGGGCTGCGGCGGCAGCACGAGCGGCTGCGGGAGCTCTGGGGCGCCTGGCTGGACGTGGCTGCCGAGCTGGACGACCTGCTGCTGCCTGAGATGATCGTCCCCGGCCACTACGACTTTGCCGACGAGCAGCCCGCCGCGCTGGCGGCGGTACTCGCCGCGCTCCATGCGGCGCTGATGCGCTTCTGGCAGGCGGTAGATACGCTGCTGGCGCTTGCCCACGACCGCGCCGCTGTGGCTGGCTCGGGCTGGGCGGCGCTCTGCGACGATCTGCGCCACGCGATGGAGGCTATCGGCGCCGAAGGCTGGCTCGCCGCGCACGGCGCGGAGCTAGCGGCGGCATTGGGGCGCTTGCACCACGGACTCGCGACCGACTGGCCGGCGGTCTTCGACGCGCTCGACTGGTCCGAGCGCTTCTGCGCGCTCTATGGCGCGCTGCCTGTGCCAGATGCCATGCGCAAGCTCGCCTCGGATGCTGGGGCGCCAGAGGAGCGGGCGCGGATCGCTGAGCTAGCGCGCGCCTGCCGTGCGGATCGCGCCGCCATCGAGGAAGAGCTGGCTTTCGCCGATAGTGTGCTGCCGCGCCGCGCGCTGCTGGCGCCCGCTGCCGCTCTCGAAAGCGCGAGCATGGCGGACGTACGCGCCTGCGTCGCCCGCCATCTGGACGATCTGCCGTGCCTGGAGCGCTGGCTGGAATGCCGGCGCGCCGAGCAGGCCTGCGATGCACTGGGGCTCGGTCCCTGCATCGAGGCAGCGCGCGGTCAGTCACCCTTCCCGCGCGATCTGCCCGACCGCTACGAGAAGCGCTTCTATCAGCTCTGGCTCGACGACGTGCTGCACCAGACGCCCGCGTTGGCGGCCTTCCGCGGTGAGACGCACGAGCAGGTGATCGGCCGTTTCCGCCGCCACGACCAGCACCACATCGAGCTGGCGCGCGTCCGCCTGCGCGATCTGCTTGGCGAGCGTCGCCGCGAGGCGCTCGTAGATGCCCAACGCGACACGATGGCGCCGCTCAGTTGGGCCTTGCGAGCGCTGCGCAAGGAGGTCAACAAGAAGCGCCACGGCACGATCCGCAACATCGTCAACGACACCGGCGCCGCGCTGATTCGCTTCAAGCCATGCTGGATGATGAGTCCCTTGAGCGTCAGCCAGTTCCTCAAGACCGGGGAGCGCATGTTCGACGTGGTGGTCTTCGACGAGGCCTCGCAGGTCTGCCCCGAGGATGCGCTCTGCGCCATCTTCCGCGGCGCCCAGCTGATCGTCGTCGGCGACTCCAAGCAGCTCCCGCCGACACGCTTCTTCTCCAAGACGCTGGCCGACCTGGATAGCGACGCCGACGAGGACGACGAGAACGCTGCCGAGGACGCGCGCAACGAGAGCATCCTCGACGCCTGCGACGCCGCTTTCGACGGCGCCTCACGCATGCTGCGCTGGCACTACCGCAGCCGCCACGAGTCGCTGATCGCCTTCTCCAACGCCCACTTCTACGACAACAGACTCGAAACCTTTCCTGGCCCGCAGGCCGAGCATGCCGCAGGCGTCCAGCTCGTGCTGGTCGAGAACGGCGTCTACGACCGCGGACGTTCGCGCACCAACCGTGCCGAGGCCGAGCGCGCGGTGGATCTGGCGATCGAGCACCTGCGCCGACGCGCCGACGGCTCGGTGGGCATCGTCGCGCTCAGCGAGGCTCAGCAGCAGGCCATTCGCGACGTGATCGAGCGCCGGCTGAAGCAGGATGCGGCGCTGCGGGCGGAGCTGGGCCAGCAGCTTGACGAGAGCGACGAGCACGGCTTTTTCGTCAAGAACCTCGAATCGGTGCAGGGCGACGAGCGCGACGCGATCATCCTCAGTGTCGGCTACGCCAGAGATGCCAACGGTCGCATGTACTACAACTTTGGCCCAGTCAACCGGCCGCGCGGCGAGCGCCGCCTCAATGTCGCCGTCACCCGCGCCCGCGAGCAGCTTGTGCTGGTGGCCTCAATTCGCGCCAGCGACCTACCCGCCGATCTTCCCAGCCCCGGCGCCCGGATTCTGCGCGCCTACCTCGAATATGCCGAGCTGGGGCCGGACGTGCTGGCGCGGCAGGTGGCGGCCTCCGCACCGGCCGTGCGCGGCGGCTTCGACTCTCCCTTCGAGAAAGCGGTCCACGACGCGCTCACCGCGCGCGGCCTCACGCTGGCTTGCCAGGTCGGCTGCTCTGGCTACTACATTGACCTGGCCGTCCGCGATCCCCATCAGCCCGGCAGGTATCTGCTCGGCATCGAGTGCGATGGCGCGACCTACCACTCGGCCAAGACCGCCCGCGACCGCGACCGCCTGCGGCAGCGCCACCTCGAGCGCCTCGGCTGGCACATCCATCGCATCTGGTCGCGCGACTGGGTGCGCGATCAGTCGGGCGAGGTGCAGAAGGTGCTGCGGGCCGTCGCCGACTTGCAGCAGCAACAGCAGCAGGGTGCCGCGGCGCCAGTCGCCATCACCGTGCCTGCGACGGCGCCTGCCGCTTCCGGTCCCGCTCAGGTGGCTGCCACGCCGTCCACTGCCCTGCCTGGCGCACCTCGCTTGGCGCCAACCATGCCCAGCACGCCCACCGTCCCGATCCGGCGCGCTTCTCCCACGCAGCCGACCGCCCGACGTACGCCTCCGCCCGACTCCGCCACGCCAGCGCACTCCAGCCGCGAACAGACTGGCCCTGCCACCGCTGTCCACATCTGCGAGGCGTGTGCCTTCTACCAGTTCCATACGGCCAAGCGATTCTACTGCGGGCACGATGCGGCCTACAAGCTACGCGACGCCTCTGGCCGCACACCCGGCTGCCCCGCCTGGCATCGGCGGGCGTAAGCGCCGGCTGGCGCGTATCCCTCCACTCGTGTACACTGGTCCGCGTGGGCAGCTTCCATCTCACGGTGAGTGGGTGGGCCGCAAGTGGGTGGCAGTGCAGCGCGGAGGAGGGATGACCATGAGCGATGCGAGCGGCAGCTCCGCGATGCCAGGTGATGGCTCTGGCACTGGACAGGCGACCAAGTTGGAGAGGACCTCGCCGCTGTGGCCTGCGTCTCAGCGCCGCGGTTTTCCCGCCTGGGGCCTTGGCGGCGCGCTGGCCGCGCTCGGCGCTCTGCTCTACCTCGTCACCGCCTGGACACCGTGGATAGAGGTGACGGGCACCGGCGCGGATGGCCAGGTGCGCACCTATCTGCTCGGCCCCGGCGATGTCGCCAACCGCTTGGGCAGCTTCGGCTGGAGCCTGCTCAGTATCGCCGGCGTGCTGTTGCTGCCGCTGCTGCTGCGCCGCCCACGCATGCTGCTGGCGTTGCTCGGCCTGCTCGGTTACGCCCTCTGGACGCTGCTCGCCATCCTCACCGAGC
>DASUBU010000090.1:0-7249 GCA_035763125.1 Ktedonobacterales bacterium | reverse complement strand
CAGCCGCTGGGCAAGCTGATCGCGGGCAGCGGCAACAACGGCGAGGATGGCGGCGAGGGCGTGTGCTACCGCCAGGTCTACGGCACCTATCTGCACGGCCCCGTCCTGCCGAAGAATCCCTGGCTCACCGATCACCTGACGTGGATGGGCCTGCGCCACCGCTACGGCGACGTTGCCCCGCTGGCAGCGCTGCCCAACGGGGCCGAGGAGCGCGCGCACGCCGTCGCCCTCAAGATGGCGCTCAAGTCGCGCGGCAAGATGACCGCGCTGGAAGCGACCGCCTGGGCGCGGTAGGGCGAAGCTCAGCTCCACCGCACCAGTGAGCCGTCAATCTCCGCGATGGAGCCGACGCCCGCCAGCACCATCGCCTCCTCCAGCTCGTTGCGCAGCAGCTCCAGCACGTGCCGCACGCCCGCCGCGCCATCCACCGCCAGCCCCCACAACGCGGGACGCCCCACCAGCACGGCTCGCGCGCCGAGCGCCAGCGCCTTGAGCACGTCGGTCCCGCGCCGGACGCCGCCATCCAGGTAGACTTGGCAGCGCCCAGCGACGGTCTCGATAATCGCGGGCAACGCTTCGATGCTGGCCGGAACGCCGTCGAGCTGGCGCCCACCGTGGTTCGAGACGACGATAGCGGCTGCGCCGTGATCTAGAGCGCGGAGGGCATCATCCGGCAGCAGCACGCCCTTAACCACCAGCGGCATGGCAGTCAGCGAGCGCAGCCAGTCCAGGTCGGCCCAGGTGAGTGGCTCTGGCCCAAGCTCGCTGTCGTCCAGCTCGCCGAGGTTGGCGGCGGGCGGCCAGTCGGCGGGTACGCGGGCGCTGCGGTCCTTCGAGCCCCACAGCGGCGCGTCTACGGTGAGGACCAGCGCCCGGCAGCCGGTGGCCTCGGCCCGCCGCACGAGTGACTCGGCCAAGGGGCGATGGCCGCGATAGACGTAGAGCTGAGACCAGAGCGGTCCCGTTGCCGCGGCGGCGATCTCCTCGATGCTGCGGGTGGACTCGGTCGCGGCGACCATCAGCGTGCTGGCCTCGCCAGCCCCGCGCGCGGTCGCGCATTCCGCCTCCGCGCAGGCCATGCCATGCGCGGCGGTGGGGGCGACGAGGATCGGCAAGCCGACGGGCGTGCCAAGCACGGTCGTGGCGGTGTCGGCGGCGCCGTAGCCGGTCAGAATGCGCGGGAGGAGCTGAATGCGCTCGAAAGCGGCACGGTTACGGCGCAGCGTCACCTCGTCGCCCGCGCCGGAGCTGTAGAAGGCCCATGCGCCGGGAGCTAGCCGCTGCTCGGCCAGCGCCTCGTAGTCGTAGACGTTGATCGGCTCCATCGGTCTGCCCCTCCTCACCCATGCACAATCGCTCGCCGCCCGCATCCGCTCTGTCACCGCCTCCCCATTCTAGCCCGCGTCTGCGCGTCTGGGCACGAGAAATCCGCGCCTTGTGACGGCTTCGGCGCGGCCACGCATGGTGTATCGCCGCGCCGGCAACGGGCGCCTTTCCAATTCGCTGCCGATACCAAGCGGCCGCTTGTGGTGAGCGTGAGATACCCGCCCCGGCAATTGAGACGCGGCCGTGTCGGGCCTGTGGCCCAATGTCTTCGTATACCAGCGAATTGTGTCCTTGGAGGCGAGGGATGGAGCCCCGCGAGCGCCGGCCCGCAATGTGCCGCGAGACTGCCGCATGGCGCATGGGTGGGAAGGAGACAGGCCATGAAGCGACAGCATGACGACGCGCAGGTGGTCCCATATCCGAAGTACTGGCGATTCGCGGCGGAAGCCAATCGGTCCGTCCGCCACAAGCCCATGATCCATGGTCTGCTCGAAGCTGATGTGACGAGACCACGCGCGGCTTTACGCGCGCACCAGGCACAGACCGGAGAGTCGCTGTCGTTCACCGCCTTCCTCGCCACCTGCCTTGCCAAAGCCGTCGCCGAGCACAAAGCCGTGCAGGCCTTTCGCCAGGGCAGCAAGCAGCTCGTCCTGTTCGAGGATGTGGACGTCAATACGCGCATCGAGCGCGAGGTGGCCGGCCAGAAGTTCGTCGTGCCCTACATCATCCGGGCGGCCAATCGCAAGACCTTCCGCGAGCTGCACGACGAGATCCGGGCGGCGCAAGCAGCGAACGCAAATGACCTTCTAACCCGGTTCCGGTTGTTCTCGCTCCTGCCGACCGCGTTCTTTCGGCCCGTGGTCTGGGGCTTCACTTGGCTGGGGAGGCGGCAGCCGCGCGTGTGGAAGCGGACCATGGGGACGGTGGGCATCACAGCCGTGGGCATGTTCGGCAACGGAGCTGGCTGGGGCATCCCAGCCTCGTCGCCGACCACGCTCATGGTGACAGTGGGCGGCATCGGCCAGAAGCAGGTGCTGGTAGATGGCCGCGTCGCCGTCCGAGAGTATCTGGACCTGACGATCAGCGTAGATCACGACCTGGTAGACGGCGCGCCCGCCGCGCGTTTCACCAAGCGGCTGAAAGAATTGATCGAGAGCGGCTACGGCCTGGGTGACATCATGGCCGCGTCCGCGTCGCAGCCGGCCGCAGCGGAGGGCGCATCAACACAGGAGGTGTACCGATGAATCCGGTGATCGAGCATCCGCTTGCGAAGAATCCCGTTGTCAAGACGCGCTCTGGCGCGGTGCGCGGCAGTGTCGCCGATGGGGTACATGTCTTCAAAGGCATTCCCTATGCCGCGCCACCGGTCGGCGCCAATCGGCTGCGGCCTCCGCAGCCGGTAGTCTCCTGGCAGGGCGTGCGCGACGCCCTCGCCTTTGGTCCGAAACCACCCCAGCCGTCCTATCCCCCAGAGGTCAGCGCGGTTCTCCCAGAGCTTGCCAGCCCCGGCGAGGACTGCCTAAATCTCAATATCTGGTCTCCCGATCTCGGCTCAACCGGCCACGGACACCCGGTGATGGTCTGGCTTCCTGGCAGTGCCTTTCAGTATGGAACGGCGGCGACGACCTATTATGACGGCAGCCGCTTCGCCCGCGACGGCATTGTCTGCGTGACCATCAATTACCGCGTCGGCCCGGAGGGCTTCCTCTATCTGGGCGAGGGAGACGGAGCCGGAAACGCCAACCGCGCCTTGCTCGACCAGATCGCCGCCCTCCAGTGGGTGCAGGAGAATATCGCCGCTTTTGGGGGCGATCCTGACAACGTCACCGTCTTTGGCGAATCGGGCGGCGCCATGAGCATCGGTATCCTGCTCTCCATGCCGCGTGCGAAAGGGCTATTCCGGCGCGCCATCTGCCAGAGCGGAGCGGCGCATCCGGTGATCTCAGCCGCGACCGCGCGGCGGGTCGGGAATGTCCTTGCCGAGAAGCTGGGCGTGGCGCCCACGCGCGAGGCGATCGCGGCAGTGCCCCTCGAGCGTGAGGTAGAGGCCCAGATCGCGTTGAGTCTTGATCTCTTCACGCGTCCCGACCCAGAGCGCTGGGGTCCCGAGGTGGCGATCAGCCAGACGCCGTGGCAGCCAGTGCTGGATGGCGACGTCATCCCGGCCCGTCCAATTGATCGTATTACCGCCGGCGACAGTGCGGATATTGACATCCTGCTGGGCACCAACAGCGACGAGTGGCGGTTGTTCCTCGTGCTCGGTGACATAATCGACCAGGTCACCGACGAGGCGCTCGCTGGAGCCGTGGCAGCCTACGGGCTCCCCGTCGAAGCGACAGTGTCCGGCTATCGCGCGGCGCATCCGGGCGCGAGTGCGGGCGACCTGCTTGCGGCCCTTCAGAGCGACTGGTGGTGCCGCGTCCCCGCTCTACGCCTGGCCGACGCCCACGCGGAGCACAACCGGGCGGCCACTTACATGTACGACTTCGCTTGGCCCTCGCCGCAGTTCAACGGACGCCTCGGCGCGTGCCATGTGCTCGAGATTCCTTTCGTCTTCGACACGCTGGGCTACGGGACAGAGACGCTGCTGGGAACCGATCCTCCGCAACGGCTCGCCGACACGATGCATGCCGCCTGGGTGGCTTTCGCAACCACAGGAGATCCTGGGTCACAGTGGCCCAAGTATGAGCTGCCGCGGCGAGCCACCATGCGCTTTGATGCAACGCCAGCGATCGTGGACGATCCGCTCTCCGCCGAGCGGGCGCTGTGGGAAAGCGTGCGGTAACGTCTGCTGTTACCGCTCGATCCACCATCAAGACCATGCCGAGGAAGCTGGATCGCCACTGGCTTCCTCCTCGGCATCTTGCGCGCTACCTGCACATCACCTTATGACGCCTGGCGGGGCAGGAGCAGGACCCAGCTACGCTATGGCGCTCGCGAGAAGTGCGGATATGGGAGGGAGAGCGAGCGATGGCAGCCGAGAAGCCGCCACTGACGGCGAAACAGCTCGCGCGGCTGCTGCGTGAGGCCGAGCAGGCGCATGCCGCCTATGAGTCGAGCCTGGGCCACCGCGACGACGACTGGCCAGACTGGTACGCACGCTACATCGTCGGCAAGCTGCGTGAGAAACCGTCGGCAACGGCGAAGCAGGGCGGCACGACGAGTCCGCGGACGCCAGCACGCAAACCGACGGCCTAGCCCGGTTGCCTAGCCCGGTCGCCGGCCTGCTTGGCGCTATATCGGTCGCCGGGCTATACTCACGGAGCGGCGCTGTGGAGCGCGTCGCGGATGAACGGCGAGGCGAGCGTGGCGCAGGAATCCCGCACGACGGCAGGAACGGGCGGTTCGGCGGCGGAGACGCTGATCGAGCGCGCGCGCCGGGTGCTGCTGCACGAGCAGCGCACCGGGCATGCTGATGCCGCCGTCAAGCCGGGTGGACTAGAGGCCTTCATCGCACGCTGGGCAGAGGACGCCCGGGCGATACGGGCAGGCGACGGGCTGGCGTCCGGCGGCGCGGGATCGCCTGGCGTGGCGGGGCCGCCACCGGAGGATGCCATCGAGCGGCTCTTCGCCGGCTATCATCGCCTCGATCCGATGCAGCGCGCGGCCAAGGTCCGCGCGGCGCTGGCACTGCTGGACGGCATGCGCACCCTGCCGAAGACGCGCATGCCGGGGCCCGCGCAGGCCCGCCGCGAGCCAGTCTCGGCGTCCGCGCCCGCTCGGACACCCGCAGCTGCGCGCGCGCCGCAGTTCGGCGGTCCGCCCGCACGCGCCGATGTCGGGCGCCAGACGAAGGCCGAGGCGTGGCCGCTGGCCTCGCTGCCGCCCGAGCCACCGGCGCTGGTGAAGCGCCGCGACGATGCGCCACGCCCGCAGCCGCGGCCCGAGGACGAATACCTGCTTGACGCACCGATCACCGCGATCCCCGGTGTCGGCGCGACCCAAGAGACGCGGCTGCGCAAGCTCGGCATCGAAACCGTGCGCGATCTGCTCTTCACCTTCCCGCGCGAGCATCACGACTACAGCAAGCTCGCCAAAATCGGCACGCTGCCCTTCGACGAGACCTGCACCATCCTCGGCCGCATCTGGGAGGTCGAGAACCGGCGCACTGGCGGTGGGCGCACACGCACGGTGGCGCAGGTCTCCGACGAGACCGGAGCGATTCGGCTGGTGTGGTTCAATCAGCCGTATCTGCTGAAGCAGTTGACGCGCGGAGCCTACATCGTGGCGACCGGCGTCAAGCAGCGCTTCGGCAACAGCGTCAGCTTCGCCGTCAAGAGCCACGAGCTGCCCGAGCAGGGCGACCTCATCAACACCGGGCGGCTGGTGCCGGTCTATCCGTTGACCGAGGGCTTGTATCCCAAGGCCATGCGGCGCTATGCCAAGTGGGCCGTGGACCGTGTGTCGCCATTCGTGCCCGATCACCTGCCCCCGGCGTTGCGGACACGTGCGCGTCTGCTGCCGCTGCCCGAGGCGATCGCCCAGATGCATTATCCCGATGGCGAGCGCGAGCTGGCGGCGGCCAGGCGGCGGCTGGCCTTTGACGAGCTATTCCTGATCCAGATGGGAATGCTTACGCGCCGCGCCAACTGGCAGGACGGCCCGCCCTCACCGAGCATGGCCGTGCCCGAGTCGCTGATCTTCGCTGACCCGCGCCCATCCGTAGGGGCGTCCGGTGGACGCCCGCTGGAAGACAATGACGCTCCCACCAGGGACGACCCTGTCGAGCAACCCGTGTTGGGCACGTCGCTCGGCGGGGGCCTCTGGCCGCTGACGGCGAGCTGCTTCGAGCGCACTCTGCCCTTCGCCTTCACCGGCGCGCAGCGGCGCGCAATCCGCGAGATCCTCAAGCATCTGCGCGCGACGAAGCCGATGTGCCTGCTGCTGCAGGGCGACGTCGGCTCTGGCAAGACGGTGGTGGCGGCGGCGGCGTTGCTGGCGGCGGCGGCCAACGGCTACCAGGGTGCGCTGCTGGCGCCGACCGAGATCCTGGCCGAGCAGCACTACCGCGGCCTGAGCGCCCTGCTGGCGCCGTTTGGGCTGAAGGTGATTCTGCTGACGGGCAGCCTGCGCTCGAAGGAGCGCACGGCGGCGCTGCAGGCGCTGGCCAGCGGCGAGGCGGCGGTGGCGATCGGCACGCACGCGCTGATCCAGGAGGGCGTCGACTTCAAGAGCCTGGGGCTGGCGGTGGTAGATGAGCAGCACCGCTTCGGCGTCGAGCAGCGCGAGGCACTGCGCCAGAAGGGCTATAGCCCACACATGCTCGTGATGACGGCGACTCCCATCCCGCGCACGCTGGCCCTCACGCTCTACGGCGACCTGGATGTCTCGATTCTCGACGAGATGCCCGCCGGCCGGCAGCCGATCATCACACGCTGGCGCTCCGGCGGCCAGCGGCAGGAGGCATACCGCGTGGTGGCCGAGGAGGTCGCGGCGGGGCGCCAGGCGTACGTGATCTGCCCGCTGGTGGAGGAGTCGGAGGCGCTGGAGGCGAAGTCGGCGACGCAGGAGTACGAGCGGCTCAAGCGCGAGGTCTTCCCGGATCTGCGGCTGGGGCTGGTGCACGGCCAGCTCAAGGCCAGCGAGAAGGACCGCGTGATGCGCGCCTTCCGCGACGGGACGATAGACGTGCTGGTGGCGACGGCGGTGGTGGAGGTGGGCGTGGACGTGCCCAACGCGACGGTGATGCTGATCGAGGACGCCGACCGCTTCGGCCTCTCGCAGCTTCACCAGTTCCGTGGGCGTGTTGGCCGTGGCGAGCACCAGTCCTACTGCTACCTGCTGAGCCAGGAGGCGAGCGCGGTGGCGCGCGAGCGGCTAAGCGTGCTAGAGCAGACGACCGACGGCTTCGCGCTGGCCGACGCCGATCTGCGGCTGCGCGGCCCCGGCGATTTCTTCGGCACGCGCCAGAGCGGGCTGCCCG
>DASUBU010000089.1:0-31530 GCA_035763125.1 Ktedonobacterales bacterium | reverse complement strand
GTGCCTGGCAGATGAAGCTGCACGTGCTCTGTAAGCTCGGCCGCTGGGAGGAAGCGTTGAAGACGGCGGAGGCGAGCGCAGAGCGCCTCCCGGATGACGCGAGCCTCCGCGAGCTGAGAGAATGGGTTAAGCAACAGGTGCGGCGTACAGCCGAGGACCACACACTGATGCTGCGCGACGGCCGCCGGCTCGGCTACATTGACATCGGCGACCCCAATGGCGCAGTGATTCTCGGCTGCCACGGCACACCCGGCTCGCGGCTCGACTTCGCCCAGGAGGACGCGCTGCTCCGTTCGCTCGGCGTGCGCCTGATCGCTCCTGATCGCCCCGGTTACGGTCTCTCGGACTTCACTCGTCACAGCTATCTGTCCTGGGTAGACGACGCCGTGGAGCTGATGGATTCGCTTGGCATAGAGCGTTTCGCCGTGCTAGGCGTCTCCGGCGGCGGTCCGTACGCCGCGGCGGTCGCATATCAGATACCGGATCGGGTACTTCGGCTTGGGCTGTGCAGCAGCGGCACGCCGCTCAACACCCTGCGTGCCTGGGTGCATCTTCACTGGCTCAGCTGGCCGAGCCACATCATCGCCCGGTGCGTGCCGTACCCGCTGCTGAAACGGATGGACGACTCTATCGCGCCGAGGCTCAGGTCGGACCCCGAGACGTATTACCGCCTCCTCATGCGATTTCGTGTCCACTGGGGGGAGAAGACGCGGCTCTCCAAGGCTCCGATCGCACCCGCTACCCTCGACGCATTCGCCGAGGGATACCGGCAGGGTGGAGCGGGACCGGCATGGGATACTCATCTTGGCGTGCGCGCATGGGGATTCGCGTCGCGGCATCTCTCCGTCGAGACGTATCTCTGGCATGGCTCGAAGGACATACTCGCGTCCCCCGCGATGGCGCGGGTGCTTGCCAGGGCCATCCCCAACTGCCATGCGACGATCTATCCCGATGAGGGCCATCTCGTCTTCTACCAGCACGCATCGGAGATCCTCACGACACTCGCAGGGGCGCAGGCGAGCACCAGCAGCGGCACGCCCGCGCCGACGAGTGCGGCAGCGTCTGGCGCAGAGGCCGTCTAAACCTGGCGCAGTGCGCGCGAGGAGAGGCCGATCAGCGAGGCGATGAGCATCGTGATGCCGGCCGCCAGGAACGTGCCGCCGGGGCCGAAGCGCACCACCGCGTAGCCCGCGGCCACCAGCGCCAGCGGCTGCGTGATGCCGCCCGCCAGGAACTGGATGCTCATCACGCGTGCCATGTAGTCCGCCGCGATCTGCTGCTGCATGACAGTGATGAACACCGTGTCGGTCAGCGCCAGCACTAGGCCGATCAGCCCCATCGCGACAGCCACCAGCGGCACCCGCAGGTCCGCCCGCACCGCCAGCTCGACTGGCAGCGCACTCGCCGCCGAACCGGCGGCCAGCGGGATGAATCCCAGGATCGCCGCGACCACCACCCACAAAGCTAACGCGACAAGGCCGCGCCGCTTCAGCCGGGCGAGCAGCGACGCACTGATCCCGCCGATGATGCCGCCGACGCCGACCGCCGTGAAGAAGATGCCCAGCGTGAGGGGGCTGGACGAGAGGTTGCGACTCAGCACGACCAGCCCGACGCCCAGCGCGCCGGCAAAGCCGAAATTGCCGAAGATGGTGACGACCATCGTCGTGCGCAGCAGCGGCATCGAGAGCGCATAGCGCACCCCCGCCCCGATATCGCCCGCCATGCTCTTCCTCTCCACGGTTCGGGCGCGCCGCGGCACGCGCATGCCGGCCAGCGAAAGGCCCGAGACGAAGAAGGAGGCGCCATCGGCCAGGAAGGCGATGCTTGCCTGGGCGGCGGTGGCGATGCCGCCCAGCACTGGACCAAAGACGAGCGAGAGGAACTGGATCACCTGCATCATGCCATTGGCAGAGGTCAACTCGTCCTCGGGGACCAGTGTGGGCGTGATGGCCGCCGCGCCCGGTGTGAAGAGTCCGCTGCCGATGCCCTCCAGCCCCGCCAGCAGCGCCACCACCCACAGCGGCGGCAGCTCGATGAAGAGCGCCGCGCCCAGCGCGCCCACCACGCCCGCGCGGCCGAAATCCGCCACCAGCATGATCAGCCGCGGCGAGAGGCGGTCCGCCAGCGCGCCGCCGATCAGCATCGCCAGCACGCGCGCGGCCGCGCCAGCCGTCAGCACGATCGCCATCTGGCGCACGTCGCCGGTGACGGTCAACACGGTCCAGGGCAGCGCGATGGCGTAGGCCTGGTCGCCGAGCGCCGAGATCAATTGGCCGACAAAGAGCAGCGAGAAGTTGCGGCGGCGCAGTGGGGCCAGCGCTCCGGGCTGGCGCTGCGGGGCGGCGAGTGGCGCTGTCGGCGGCCGTGACGGCTCGCTGGAAGTGAGCGTGGGCGCGGCAGAGGGTGGCGCGAATTGGTCGTCGGCCATGGGTGGGTCTCCGTCCTGTGTTGGGGTCGGTGATGGCCCGTATCGAGCGCGCGATGACGGCGCGCAGAGGAGTCCCGCCAGCGGGCGATTCCCTCGCTTTTAGGTGTACCGTTCGCGGCGGCAAACGTACATCGCACGATGGAATGAATTTGTGCGGCGAGCGGCATGGTCGGGGATCAGCCGGAAGTGTGATACGGGCGAGGCGCTGTGTTTGCTATACCAGCCCCTGCTCGCGCGCGCGGGCGAGGGCCTGGGTGCGGCTGGCCGCGCCGAGCTTGTCGAAGATGTGGGCGAGATGCGTCTTGACGGTGTGCAGGCTCACCGTCAGATGGGCGGCGATGTCGGCATTGGACGCACCGGCGGCGACTAACGCGAGCACCTCATATTCGCGCGGAGTGAGCCGGCCGGGTAATGCAGGAGTGGGGAGCAATTGCTGGGCGACAGTGTGCGTCACTGTGGCAGGTTCGCGGGCAAAGGCGTCCAATAGCGCGTCGAGATAGGCGGCGAGTGCGGCGTCCAGTGATGCACGGCGTGTCTCGCGCAATTCGCCGAGCAGCGCGCACATCGGCGCTCCATCATCGAGAAAGGTCCGCAGGTAGCCGCCGGGCCGGGCGAGGCGCAGCGCATGCTCCAGCGCGTCTCGCGCAGCATCGCGATTGCCGCCCGCCGCATGGGCCAGCGCACGCAGGGCGCTAACCTCGATCTGCGCTGCGCGCTGGCCGGTGCGCTCGGCCGTGCGAAGGAGCGTCTCGAGCACCATCAACGCAGCCTCGGGCCGCCCGCGCGCGAGGTGCAGGCGCGCATGAGTGGTGGGAATCAGGCGCCCGCCCAGGAAGGAGGTGATGGAATCCTCACTCGCCGGCAGCGCGCTTTCAGGCGAGGCGGCCCAGCGCTCAGCGGCTGTCAGATCGCCGCGCAGGATCGCGAACTGCGCTTTGAGGGCGGCGACGCCGATGCCCAGGCTCCTGATGCCCATCGCCGCGATGGCCTCCGTCGCGGCGTCGAGATGCTGAGTTGCCGTTCCGTGGTCGCCACGCGCACGTGCCACCGCCGCCAGCAGCAGATAGGCGTTGACGAACAGGTCTATCAGCCGCGAGCGCTGGGCTCGTGCCAGGCAGCTTCGGGCGTGACGCTCCGCTTCGTCGAGCTGGTTCCACTCATAGGCCAGTCCGCCGAGATCGGCCTCGACGAGGCCGAGTATGGGCAGTGGCGGCGCGCCCGGTGCCGTGCAGCGCATCCATACTGCCCGTGTGCGTCGGTGGGCGGTGTGCGGGTCGGCCCACTCCTGCTCAATATTCGCCACACCCAGGTTGCCGGAGACGTATGTGAAGGCGTCGCCAACCCGCTCGCCGATCCGCGCGGCCTCCTCATAGGCGGCGTAGGCGGCAGCGAGATCACCGCGATCGTTGGTCGCATGCCCCAGGCAGATCGCGGCGAGACTGCGCCAGCTTGGCTCGTCCTCCGGCAGTATCGCGAGCGCCTGCCATGCGCGCGCCTCGGCTTGCACGTTATCGCCCTCGCACCGCGCCAGGAAGCCGCGCAACGCCAGCAGTGCGCCGTGCGCCACGCGGCGCTCCGCCGGCAGGTCTCCGGCAGCCGCGGCACGTTCCGCCTCGTCGAGCAGACGCCCGCCATCGCCGAGATCGCCGGTGGCGAAGTGTGCCCATGTGCCGTAGAGCCGCAGCCGCCGTCCAGACTGAACGACCGCCGCGGGCAGCGCGTCAATCCAGCTCTGGAGCTGCCCGAGCTCGCTGCGGTTCCACAGCGCCCGCGCATAGTCGTCGGCCAGCGCCCCCGCCCGCGCCATGTCGCCAGCGGCGATGGCATGGCGCACGGCTTCGTCCAGCTCGCCCGCCGCTGCTAACCAGTCACGCGCTCGGGCGTGCAGGATCGGCCGCTGCCCCGGCTCTGTCTCGTCCAGGCGCTGGCGCAGCGCATCGGCGAAGAGTGCGTGGAAGCGATACCACATGCCGGCGTCATCCAGTGGCGTGAGAAAGACGTTGCCGCGCACCAGCTCGCGCAGCAGGATGGCCGAGGTGCCCGGCGGCGCCTCCGTCAGCGCATCGCAGAGCGCCGGGGTGATCCGGTCGAGGATGCTGGCGCGCAGCACGAAGCGGCGCAGCTCCTCTGGTTGGTGGTCGAGCACCTCTTCGAGCAGGTAGTCGAGCACGAAGCGCTGACTGCCAGCGGCAGAGGCCGTCGGCGGCATGCTCCGGTCCGTGTGTTCGTGGGCTCGCATCGCGAGCGCGGCGAGCTGCAAGCCAGCTGGCCAGCCTTCAGTGCGCTCGGCCAGCAACGCGGCGTCCTCGGCGGCCAGGCGCAGGCCCATCGTGTCCGCGAGGAACGCGCTCGCCTCCGGCGGCATGAAGCGCAGATCGGCCGCGCGCAGCTCCAGCAGCTCGCCGCGAGCGCGCAGACGCGCCAGTGGCAGCGCGGGATCGGCACGGCTGGCCAGCACGAGATGCAGGCGCGGCGGCAGATGCTCCGCCAGCGCGGCCAGAGCATCGCGCACCGGCTGGGCCGTCAGCAGGTGGATGTCGTCCAGCACGAGCAACAGATCGCCTTCAAGGGTGGTGAGCGCCTCGACCAGCGCGGCGAGCAACGTCTCGGTGGGCGGCGCGGGCACCGACCGCAGCAGGGCCGCCGTGCCGCCCGCGGAGCCGGGGTAGGCGTGCTCCAGCGCGGCGCAAAGGTAGGTCCAGAAACGGACCGGGTCATTGTCGTGCTCGTCGAGCGCCAGCCAGGCGGCGGGACGCCCGCGTGCAGCCAGCCAGGCGCTCAGCAGCGTGGTCTTGCCGTAGCCGGGCGGCGAGGCGAGCAGCGTCACGCGGTGACACAGCGCGTCCTCCAGCCGGGCCGTCAGCCGTGGGCGGGCGACCAGGCCCACCCGGACCGGCGGGATCACGAACTTGGTGGTGAGCAGCGCAAGTGGGGAGTCCGTTTGTGGCCCGCGCGCCGGCTTTCCAGCGACCTTCGTCATGGTTGCTCTCGCTTTGCACTCTGCGCGCTGCGCACGCTCTCTTCCGCGGATGCCCGCTCCTCTCTCGTGCCCTGGAGCGGCGTGGCCGTCGGCGGATCGGGCAGGCCGTGGGCAGCGCGAGCGGCCAGCGAGGGCAGCAGCACGCGCGGGTGGAACAGCGTTGCCGGCGAGGCGATGAGATGCGCCACGCGCAGGAAGCTGCGGCCGACGACGGGCGTATCGGTGGAGGCGCGGATCACGCGGTCGAGATAGCGTTGGAGGAGGCGCGCGGCGGGGCCAGGGCGCGGACCGCTAGTCTGCGGAAAGCGCAGATCCTCGCCGGTCGCCATCAGCCAGGGCAGCGCGTTGCTGTGGGCAAGCGCACGCTGGAAGCGCTCCGCAAGTCCTGTGAGGTCTGTCCCCCGCTGCCGATCACGCTGCTCGCGTAGACAGTGATCGAGCACAAGCGCCGAGCGCGCGGCGACGGTCATGCCCTGGCCGTAGGCTGGATTGAAGGCGCAGGCAGCATCGCCGAGCACGACGAAGCGCTCAGGCTGGCGCGGCAGGCGCTCATAATGCAGCAGGCGGTTCTCCATGCGGCGGTAGCCGACAATGGGCGAGAGCGGCTCGGCCCGGCGCAACGTTTCGTAGAGCATCGGGCTGCGCATGCCGCGGGCGAATGCGAGGAAGCCGGCCTCGTCGGTCGGCGGATAGTCGCGCCCGCTGCCCGCTATCGTCACCAGCCAGCGCCCACCCTCGATGGGCATGTAGCCCCCGCCGCGTGGATTCGCGACCGTCGCCAGCAAGATCATGCCCTTCCAGTCGAGCGGCGTATCAGCAGGTGGAGCGTAGTAGCGGCTGGCGTAGCCAATGAACGAATCCACCACCGTCTCGCGCGGCGCGGGATAGCCCAGCGCGGCGAGCCACTCTGGCGCGCGCGAATCGCGCCCGCTGGCGTCCACGACCAGATCGGCGGTCAGCGTCTCTTCCTCGCGGCGCTCCATGTCGCTGGTCCGTGGGCGCAGGCGCACGCCGGCCACCGCGCGGCCATCGGGGCTTGCCAGCAGGCCTGTCGCGTCACACTCCTCGCGGAAGGCGATCCCCGGCAGCGCCGTGACCCGTCGGCGTACATGCCACTCGATCAGCTCGCGGCTGGCCGAGAGCAGCGTGATGCCCGGCGTGTAGCGCTCGCTCCAGCCGACCGTGCTGAGCCACAGCACCTCGCGCGGCCACTCGACATCCACCGCGCCGTCCGCGTGTAGCTCGGCTACGATGCCAGGGAAAAGCTGGTCCAGCAGCTCGCGGCCGCGCACGAGCAGGATGTGCAGGTGACGCGACTGCGGCACACCCTTGCGGAAGCTCGGCGCCGTGGGGAAGCGGTCACGCTCGACGATGGTGACGTGGGCAAAGTGGCCGGCCAGCACGCGCGCAGCGAGCAGCCCGGCCATGCTGCCGCCGATCACGACGGCATGGCGCTCAGCGGCCGCTGGCGTCACCTGAGACATGACCGACTCCTGGCGCAGCGAGAGCTGGTAGTAGCGAGCGGCGACGTCCGCGCGGTGCGGCACCTCCTCCACGGGAGACAGTGTAGCAGGTTCTTCGGTCGCGTGTGTGCCAGTCGAGCGCCTACGACGCCAGGCACATCCCTGACGTGCCCGCAGTATGAGAGCCGCCGCGCGGAGCGCGCGGCAGCCGGTGCCCGGCCTCTTGTCCAGGCGCGCGCTCCCAACGCATCGGGGGGGCGTCTGGGCATCTCGTACGGCCAATCGGATGGTCCTGAGAGGTCCAGGGCGGGGGAATGCTCGAGATCGAGATGGCATGCGAAATGCGGCGCAGGGGGGAAGCACCGACGAGCAGGTGGCCCCCACACTAGGTCGCGCGGAGGTGCGGAAGGGAAACAGGAGCATGGGTGGAAGCTTTATCTCGCGCGGCTTCCATGGGCGCAGGCCAGCGGACGACCTGGCGGGACGCCTGCCGCCCGGCCAGTATGTGGAGCGCGGTTTCCCCGTGCTCTCGGCCGGACCAACGCCGCGCACGCCGCTGGAGCGTTGGGACTTCAGCATCGTAGGCATGGTCGCCACGCCGCGGCGCTGGACCTGGGACGAGTTCCGCGAGCTGCCGCACGAGCCGATCATCACCGACATCCACTGCGTGACCAAGTGGTCGAAGTTCGATACACACTGGGCCGGTGTCTCGCTCGACACGCTGCTCAGTCAGGTGGAGACAGACGCCGGCTATGTGATCGCCTTCTGCGACGGCGGCTACACGACCAACCTGCCCATCGCGGACGTACGCGGCAGTCAGGCATGGATCGCCGACGCCTACGAGGGCGCGCCCATCCCGCCCGAGCATGGCGGCCCGGCACGCCTGCTTGTTCCGCACCTCTACTTCTGGAAGAGCGCCAAGTGGGTCCGCGGCCTGCGTTTGTCGGACGTAGACATGCCGGGATTCTGGGAGACGCTGGGCTATCACAATCACGGTGATCCATGGAAAGAACAGCGCTACCAGGGCGACTGACCTGGCAGTTCGGCGAAGTCGTCGCACTGCGCCCAGAGACGGCACGCACGAAGAGCTTGACGCTGGCGCTGCCGGACTGGCCGGGGCACCGCGCGGGCCAGCATGTGGACGTGCGGCTGACCGCTGAGGACGGCTACCAGGCGGAGCGCAGCTACTCCATCGCCTCGCCGCCCGAGGAGGCGCGCGTGATGCTGACTGTCGAGCGCCTCGCGAACGGCGAGGTGTCGCCCTACCTCACCGATGAGCTGCGCCTGGGCGACCGCATCGAGCTGCGCGGCCCGATTGGCGGCTACTTCGTCTGGGAGGCGCGGCTGGGCGGCCCGCTGCTGCTCGTGGCGGGCGGCTCAGGGGTGGTGCCGCTGATGGCGATGCTGCGCCACCGCGCAGCTATCGGTAGCCACGTGCCAACGCGGCTGCTCTCCTCCTTCCGCACCTACGACGACATCATCTATCGGGAGGAGATTGACCACCTGGCCGCCACGGATCCAGACCTCCGCGTGGCGTATGCCCTCACGCGCGCGCAACCGCCGGGCTGGACGGGCTACAGCCGCCGTATCGACGCCGGACTACTTGCGGAGTTCGCCTGGGCGGCGGACCAGCGCCCGCTGGCTTACGTCTGCGGCCCGACGCCGTTCGTCGAGCTCGTCGCGACTGGCCTGCAGAGCCTGGGCTACCTGCCGGAGCGCGTCAAGACGGAGCGCTTCGGGCCGACGGGAGGAGCGTGAGACGACCATGACCTTGCCACCCACCGAGCCAACCGGCGATCCCAACCCGCCGGAGCCCTTCGACACCGCTACTGCTGCGCCGCCGTCTGAGCAGCCCGACCAGCATCTCGACGGCAACGCGGCCGGCGGTGTGCTCGGCGCGATCTTCGCCTTCGAGATGACGATGGCCGTGGCCACCTGCGACTCCTGCGGCACGACCAATCCGCTCGGCGCCGACATGGCCTACATGTATGGCATGGGGACCATCCTGCGCTGCCCGACCTGCGATACGGCGCTCATTCGCCTCGCGCACGTCCAGGGTCGCTATTACCTGGACCTGCGCGGGGTGCGGGTGCTGCGGATCGCCGCGGAAACGGCCTCCGCGTGACGCCAGACGCCGGACGTTGCCGCCGAACGCCCCACGTAGCGTTGGCAGCCGAGTCGCCGCGCGCAGGGTCGTGAATTCGCCCGCTTGGCGCGACGGCCACACCATACGAGGCAGTGCAGCAGGCGCGCGGTCGCATCTGTACTGAGCATGCCGGCGGTCTCCACCACGGCGGCCCGGAACGCTCGCTTCGCCGTGCTGTGCGTCCCTACTACGTCGAGGACCAGTCAGCCCTGAGTGGCCGCCGAACCTGACCGGGCAGGCAATCGGATGATCCCCACCAGAGCGCTCAGGTAGCCCAATAGCCCCACCACAGGCCCGTAGGTGAGCGTTAGAATGGCACCCTGTGAGCCGAAGAAGGGACTTTGGTGGGCAAGGCACATGAGAATGACGAAGGCGGCCCCCAGCACCACGAGCAGCAGGCCAAGGATCCGGGTGCGCGCCCTCAGCCGCCGGATAGGCGCGAGCAGGACGCCAATGCCAAGGGCCGCCAGCACGAGCGGCGCCCCCCATAGGGCGAGCGGCCACAAAAGGGTCTCACTAAGGCTAAATACATGGTGGCGCAGGGCAACAGCGAAGGAAGTAGCGACGAATTGCGCCGGCACCGTGACTTGGGTGCTGGCAGGCTCGCCAAACCCGCCCGGATAGAATGACTGCCCGAGCGGCAGGAACGAGGCGGCAAACGCGAGCATACCCCCCCCACCAGCAGCGCACTTGCCGCAACGGGCCGAGCGGAAGGCGCGAGGGCTGCATTCGGAGGCAGCGGACGAGCGGGCGGGTCGGCGGAGGACATGGGACGCACCCTCCTGGCGGGACGGTTGTCTCGACTGTCTCGATAGAGACAGCGAGTGTAATGTAACGACGCGGGAGCAGCATACCATAGGGATAGTGAAGAGCCTTGCGGCGCCTATGTGGTGCGGCAATGTTGTGGGGCAGGCTGGGTCATGGACACGAGTGATATAGTCGAGCGGAGATGCAAGTGGCTGTAATGCACGAAAGCGAGGCATCGCATGGCGGTAGAGATACCTCCGCAGGTCGTGCTGCACCAGATGATGAACGGCTACCGTGTGACGCAGATGCTGTACGTCGTGGCCAAGCTTGGCATCGCCGATCATCTCGAGCATGGGCCGCGGACGGTGGATGAGCTGGCGGCCGCGAGCGGCGCCCATGCTGACGCGCTCTATCGCGTCCTGCGCACTTTGGCGAGCCTTGGCGTCTTCGAGGAGATCGCGCCACACCGTTTCGCCCTCACGCCGTTGGCCGAGCCACTGCGCACCAGCCATCCACACTCCGTGTGGGCGCTGACGACCTTCCAGGGCGAGGACCCGTATCGCGCATGGGCCGACCTACTCCATACCGTCAAGACGGGCGTTGCTGCCTTTGAGCATGTCTTTGGCGCTTCCCACTTCGACTACCTGGCCCAGCATCCTGAGGCAAGCGCAGTCTTCAACAGCACCATGAGCGAGAACTCCCGGCGGGTCGCCTCTGCAGTGGTCGCCGCGTATGATTTTGGCGGTGCGGGCGGCACCGTAGTAGATGTCGGCGGAGGCCACGGCAAGCTGCTTTCTACTGTCCTTCAGGCGCAGCCGGCACTGCATGGCACCCTCTTCGATCTGCCGCATGTCGTGGCCGACGCGCGGCCCGAGCTGGAGGCGGCCGGGGTGGCGAATCGCTGCGATATTGTGGGCGGCGATTTCTTCGCGGGGGTTCCAGAGGGCGGCACCTGCTACACGTTGCGGCACATCCTGCACGACTGGGACGACGAGCGCAGCGTCGCCATCCTGCGCAACTGCGCGCGGACACTGCCGCCACAGGGCAAGGCACTGGTGATCGAGGCCATCGTCGCGTCTGGCAACGAGGGGCCGCAGACGAAGTTCCTCGACCTACAGATGATGGTCATGAACGGCGGGCGCGAGCGGACCGCCGAGGAGTTCGAGGCGCTCTTCAATGCCGCCGGACTGCGCTTGACCCGCATCATCCCCACCACCACGGATGCCAACATCATCGAGGGCGAGCGCGCGTGACATGCTGGCGGTTGGCCGCTCTAGTCGCTCAGTGTGATACCGCGCCTCCCCCATACCAACAAGGATCGGCGTGCACGGCACGCGTCCGCGATAGGACGTCCCCTCGCTTGAAGTCTCATCGCCTGAGTCATATTATGTGAATATGTGACGCCGGATTCATTCTGAGATGCATGTACGCCGGTTGGATTCTTGCATTGTGTGCACGTGATACATCCCGGTTGGCACAGGCTTAGCGCATAGGAAATTCATTGAGATCACCGAGATTCGACGAGGCAGGTGGGCGCGGAGATTCACACAGCCCAACTGAGACAGCCGAGCGCCTGATTGCCGCAACCTCAACATACAAGAGTGAGGCCGGCCACGCGGCCATGATGAAGTGGTATGCGACCAGTGTCGCGAATTCGGCCATTCCGTATGAATCAATAACTGTCCCCACGCGCTACGGCAGGACGCATCTGCTGGCAGCCGGTCCCACGGATGCCCCGCCAGTCGTCCTGCTGCACGGCATGGAAGGCACCGCGCTGAGCTGGAAGCCGCAAGTCGCGACGCTTCACACCGCGTTTCGCCTCTATGCGTTGGATATCATCGGCTCGTGCGGCAAGAGTGCGCCGGTACGCCTCTCGCACGAGAATGGCGAGTACGGCGAGTGGCTGGCGGATGTGGTGACGGGACTCGGGCTGGAGCGTGCGAGCTTCGTCGGCGTCTCCAACGGAAGCTGGATGGTGATGAAGCTCGCGGCCCACGCGCCCGAGCGCATCGAGAAGGCAGTGCTGATGAGCGTGAACGGCCTGGTGCCGGTACGCTTCCCGTTCAGGCTGGCCCGTCACGTCGAGAAAGAGGCCGTCCGCGGCCTCGTCGAGGGTGTCTCCGGGCGCGTGGTCACGCGCGATACGGTGCGGCTGGCGGCCTCGCTGTTCATGCGCTCCCGTGGCGCGCGGCCAGACCCAGATGACCTGGAGTGGTTCTTTCTGCTGTTGCGGCACTATCGCTACCGCTTTCCGCCCGGCCCCGTCGGCGACGACGAGCTGCGCATGCTGGCCGCGCCGACACTCGTCATGATGGGCGAGCGCGAGCGCTTCTTCGACGTCCACGCCGCGCTTGGGCGGGCGCGCGGACTGCTGCCCGATCTGCGCGCCGGCGAGATCATCCCCGGCGTCGGGCACAACATGGCCACCGACAACCCGGCCCTGATCAACGCGCGGCTCGTGCGCTTCTTGCAGCACGCGGAGTAGGTGATCGCACTCGGTCACCACGTCACAGCGGCTACCGTAGGTTCTGTAGCCGGTTAGAACCGCCAAACCCGCGGCAGAGCGAACGAGTTTAGGGCTGGAGCAGCGTAAAGCCAAACTGGGCGAAGTGCTCGTCATAGCGGAACGCCATGATGATGTGCAGGCGCTGCATCACAGCAAAGCTGGTCGCGTCCACCAGCGAGAAGTCTTTATCGGCGAAAGAAGTAGGCAGACGTATCTATGAAGACTTTACTCATGCTGATGGAGGTCAGCTGCGGCCTCAGCTAAGTAGTCGTGCTTGTGCTTGGCAATATCAGTCGGCTCGGCGGAACGCCCGGCTCCGGCAAGCTTGAAGATACTATCCTCTTCGGTAAACTGGGCTTGCTTGTGCCTGTTCCGCCGCGACTTCGGACGGATGGAGTAGACCTTACCTCGCCACTCAATGAGCACACCTTTGCCCCCCACCTCGATGCCCTCAAGAATGGCGGCCGCGTTCGTGAGAAACTCATCGAATTGTATTGGCTCTTTGTCGGCTTCCACGAGTCTGTCTCCTGTGCGTTGCGCAGCGAAACCATCCTGCACATGGTATCACGATGTTAGCCCTGCACAAACGATTTCACGGCTCCCCATCCACACAAGGACGGGGAGCCGAAAGACAGGCCCTGGCTGGCGATCTACGCCGGCTGCGCGGCGACCTGGATGCCAGCAGCGCGGGCGAGCGCCTCGGCCTTGTCGGTGCGCTCCCACGGCAGATCCACGTCGGTGCGGCCGAAGTGCCCGAAGGCGGCCGTCGGCTGATAGATCGGCCGGCGCAGGTCCATCTTCTGGATGATGGCGGCCGGGCGCAGGTCGAAGTGCTCGTTGATGAGCTGGACCAGCTTGGCGTCCGGAATCTTGCCGGTGCCGAACGTCTCGACGAAGAGCGAGAGCGGATGGGCGACGCCGATGGCATAGGCCACCTGCACCTCGAAGCGATCCGCCAGCCCCGCCGCCACGATGTTCTTCGCCACGTAGCGTGCGGCGTACGCGCCGGAGCGATCCACCTTGGTCGGATCTTTGCCGCTGAACGCGCCGCCGCCATGGCGCGCCATGCCACCGTAGGTGTCCACGATGATCTTGCGGCCGGTTAACCCGGCGTCGCCCATTGGCCCGCCGATCACAAAGCGCCCGGTCGGGTTGATGTAATACCTGGTGTGCGCGTCGAGCATCTCGGCGGGCAGCACGGCCTTGATGATGTGCTCGATCACGTCGGCGCGGATCTGCTCGGCCGACGGCTCGTCGCTGGTCTGCGTCGAGACGACGACGGTATCTATGCGCACCGGCCGGCCGTGCTCGTACTGAATCGTCACCTGGCTCTTGCCGTCGGGCCGCAGGTACGCCATCGGCCCCTCGCCTGCCCACGAGGCGCGGCGCACCTCGGAGAGCCGACGCGTCAGCTTGTGCGCGAAGCTGATCGACGTGGGCATCAGCTCCGGCGTCTCGTTGCAGGCGAAGCCGATCATCATGCCCTGGTCGCCGGCGCCGATGGCGTCTAGCTCGGCATCCGAGAGCTCGCCAGCCGCCACCCGCTCGCGATACTCCAGCGACGAGCTGACCCCGCGATCAATATCGGGGCTTTGCTTGCCGATCGAGGTCACCACGCCGCAGGTGCGATAGTCGAAGCCATAGCGCGCATCCACGTAGCCGACCTGCTTGATCGTCTGGCGGACGATCTCGGGGATATCCGCCCAGGCCGTGGTCGTGATCTCGCCGGCCACCAGCACCAGGCCGGTGGTGGTCGCCGTCTCGCAGGCCACGCGCGAGAGCGGGTCTTCTCGCAGCAGCGCGTCGAGCACGCCGTCGCTGATCTGGTCGCAGAGCTTGTCGGGGTGGCCTTCCGTCACACTCTCACTGGTGAAGAAGGCCCGTGGGTCATGCATGAAACTGGTGGACATCGCAACATTCCTCGCTCTCGGCGGACGGTCGTTGTCCGCCCGGTTCTGCCGCGCGTACGCCCCGACGCGCAGCCGCTAAATGTCAGAGGGAGTGGACGCATCGGCCATCGGCCCACGCGCCCCTCCCGAACGCCGCCCCCACATTGAATAGAGGGCGGCTAACTACCCTACGTGCCCGACTCCCACGCGCCGAGGTATTGCTCCTGCTCCGGCGTCAGCGTATCAATGCCGATGCCCATGGCGGTGAGCTTGAGCCGCGCGATCTCGCGATCAATGTCCGCCGGAATGGTGTAGACCTGCGGCTGCAGCTCGCCGGCCTGCTTGAGCATGTGCTCGGCACCCAGCGCCTGGTTGGCGAAGCTCATATCCATCACGCTGGCTGGATGCCCCTCGGCCGCCGAGAGGTTGACCAGCCGCCCCTCTGCCAGCAGGTAGAGGTTGCGGCCGTCGGCCAGCGTATACTCCTCGACGAAATCGCGTGCCGGACGATGACCACCGGTCGCCAGCGCCTCCAGCGCCGGAATGTTGATCTCGTCGTTAAAGTGGCCGGAGTTGGCAATCACCGCGCCATCTTTCATGCGCTCCATGTGCGCGCGGTCAATCACATGCAGGTCGCCGGTGACGGAAACGAAGATGTCGCCGACCTCGGCGGCCTTCGCCATCGGCATCACGCGGAAGCCGTCCATGACCGCCTCGATCGCGCGCACCGGATTGACCTCGGTGACGATCACGTTGGCGCCCATGCCGCGCGCCCGCGAGGCGACGCCCCGGCCGCACCAGCCGTAGCCCAGCACGACCAGCGTGCGGCCGGCCAGCAGCAGGTTGGTGGCGCGGATGATGGCGTCCACCGTGCTCTGGCCAGTGCCGTAGCGGTTGTCGAAGAAGTGCTTGGTCTCGGAATCGTTGACGGCCAACACCGGGAAGCGCAGCACGCCCTCGCGCGCCATGCTGTGCAGGCGGATCACGCCGGTCGTCGTCTCCTCGGTCCCGGCGATTACGTTGGGGATCAGGTCCTGCCGCTCTTTGTGCAGCGACGAGACCAGATCGCAGCCGTCGTCCATCGTCATCTGCGGCGCATGGTCGAGCGCGGCGCGGATGTGCTTGTAGTACGTCGCGGTGTCTTCGCCTTTGATGGCGTAGACGGGGATGCCCTCGTCGGCCACCAGCGAGGCGGCCGCGTCATCCTGTGTCGAGAGCGGATTGCTGGCGCACAGCACGACGTCGGCGCCGCCAGCCTTGAGCGTCTTCATCAGGTTGGCGGTCTCAGTGGTCACGTGCAGGCAGGCCGAGACGCGGATGCCCTTGAGCGGCTGCTCGCGGGCGAAGCGCTCGCGGATCAGCGCGAGCACGGGCATGTCGCGCGCGGCCCACTCGATGCGGGCCTTGCCGCGCGGCGCCAGCGCCAGATCTTTGACGTCGTGTCCGACGCCGGAAGAAACAGTTGCCATATTGAGTATCTAGCTCCCTCCCCGCCTGGCGGGGGGAACGGCGCGAGGGCACTCGTCGCCCGCCGCGTCACACAATGCTGCGGTTGTGTCGGCCGCCTCGCCGCCGGTAGGCGAGACGCCAGCGCGCCGGGTGCTCCGCAATGCGCTCCTCCAGGCGCTCCTGCAAAGCGGAGGTCACGGCGCCGGGTCCGGTGTGGCGGCTTGTACCGCCAAATCTGCTATCCGGCTCGAATGTTCGGTTGTATGGGTGCTGCTCTTGATGAGACTTCAGGAGTTCAGGCTGCTACAGTAATCACCACTGCCTGCGGGTGCTCAGTCTCCTGTGGGACCGGCTCGCCATCGGCGAGCAGACCCTCGATGTGCAGGCGAATAGCGTCGCGTGCCATCGTGATCGCCTCTTCGAGGGTCTCGCCCTGGGTGACGCACCCTGGCAGCGCGGGCACAGTCACGGTATAGCCGCCCTCTTCGACGTCTGGATGAAGCAAGATCGTGTAGTGGTACTCGTTCACGCTGCCTCCATATCACAGGAGTTGCCGGAACTCATCGACCGTGAGTCCAGCTTGCTCCAGTATGGTCTCCAATGTCTTGGGTTTCAACGTCACTTCAGCGTGTCGTGGCACAGTAACTCGACCTGACTTGGTTGCGTGCTTCAGATGGACATGGCTTCCACTCTGGCTGGCGGGGTGCCAGCCATCCCGTTGCAGCGCTCTGAGGCACTCTGCGGCGGTATTGCGCGGCAGTTTGCCTGCCATCACCCCTCCTATGACTTGTGTTGTCCATCATTCCACGTTCCTTGCTCAAAGTGCGTGAAGTCCACGAACTCGCGGTAGCGCGTGGCGATCTGCTCGGGTGTCAGCCCACACAGCCGCTCGACGCTGAACTCTTCGCAGGCAAACGAGCCCATGATGTTGCCATGCACCAGCGCGCGCTTGTAGTCCAGCGGCGCAAGGCGCGCGCCGCTGCCTAGCCGCCCGGCCAGATAGCCCAGGAAGCCGCCTGCGAACGCATCGCCGGCGCCAGTCGGATCGCGCACGTCGTCCAGCGGATAGGCTGGCCCGGCGAAGAACGAGCCATCGGCGCCGAAGAGCAGCGCACCGTACGAGCCCTGCTTGAGCACCAGCATGCGCGGGCCGAGGTCCAGCACGAAGCGGGCGGCGGCACGCAGGCTGGATACGCCCGCGAGCTGCCGTGCCTCCTCCTCGGCGATCATCACGATATCCACGCGCCGCATGACCTCTAACAGGTCGTCGCGCGCCGTCTCGATCCACAGATCCATCGTGTCCAGCGCGCGCAGCCGCCCGCCGCCGGCCTCTGTCTGGCGCAGCACGTCGAGCTGGAGGGCGGGGATGATGTTGCCCAGAAAGATGACCTCGGCGCGACAGTAGTCCTCGGGTAGATCGGGGTGGAAGCCGGCGAAGACGCCTAGCTCGGTGAAGAGCGTCTCGCGGGTGTTCATATCCATGTGATAGCGTCCGCCCCAGCGGAAGGTCGCGCCCTCTGCGGTGCGCAGCCCGCGCAGGTCGGTGCGGCGCTGGGTGAAGCGCTCGAGATGGTGCGCGGGGAAGTCGGTGCCGATGACCGCCACGACGTTGACGGCATCGTAGAGCGAGGCGGCCATCGTGAAGTACGACATCGCACCGCCCAGCACGTTCTCCACCACCGCAAACGGCGTCTCGACGGTATCGAGCGCCACCGAGCCAACTGCCGTGATCGCCAAAGACCTACCTCCCCGCAAGGCGTCCGCCAGACGCGCCTACAGAATGACCGCCATCACATCAGGACTTTGCGCAGCACCCTCCTACGAAATAATCGCCGCTGTCAGGGTGCCCAGTGGACGCCCTGACGAGTGTGGCACGCCTCTACGCATCTGTTTGCCTTTGATCTCTTGAACCCGCAAAGAGGTTTCGCAGGTTCACCGCGAACGGCGGCCGCGCGATGCCGGCCTCGGTGACAATCGCCGTGACATAGCGCGCGGGCGTCACATCGAACGCCGGATTCTCCACGTCCACCCCCTCTGGGGCGATCTGCGTTCCACGGATCTGCGTCACCTCGCCGGGCGGCCGCTGCTCGATGGGGATGGACTCGCCGTCGGACATCGTAAGATCAATTGTCGAGCGCGGCGCCACCACATAGAGCGGAATGCCATGCTCGCGGGCCAGAATAGCCACGCCATAGGTGCCGATCTTGTTGGCAACGTCGCCATTGGCGGCGATGCGGTCGGCGCCGACGAAGATCGCACGCACCGCGTGCCGGCGCATGACGTGCGCGGCCATGTTGTCGCTGATCAGCGTCAGTGGAACGCCCGCACGCTGTAGCTCCCAGGCGGTCAGCCGAGCGCCCTGCAACACCGGCCGTGTCTCATCCACAAAGACGTGCAGCCGCTTGCCGGAAGTGTGGGCGACGAAGATCGGCGCCAGCGCCGTGCCGATGCCTCCGGTGGCGAGAGCGCCCGCGTTGCAGTGTGTCAGCAGCGTGTCGCCGTCCGCGATCAGCTCGGCGCCCAGTGCGCCCATCGCACGGCAGGCCGCGGCGTCTTCCTCGTGGATGGCGCATGCCTCGGCCAGCAGTCGCGCCGGGAGCGCGGAGATTGTGCCGCCGGCCGTCAGATATACATCGGCGGTGGCAAGCATACGCTCCAGCGCCCAAGCAAGATTGACGGCGGTTGGGCGCGTCGCGCGCAGTGTTTCGGCAAGCGCGCGCAGCCGGCCACGGGCGGCAACTGCGTCCAGGCCGCCAGCCGCGGCGAGCGCCTCGCGAGCTCCAAGCGTCAGCCCATAGGCGGCGGCAATGCCAATGGCGGGGGCGCCACGCACGCGCAGCGTACGAATCGCCTCGGCGACGGCGGCGGCATCGCGGCAGAGCAAAACGTCACAACGACTGGGCAACACCGTCTGGTCGAGCATCCGCAGGCCGTCCGCTGCGCCGTCCCACCACAGCGCGCGCGGCACCCCAGCCGCGTCGAATGGCGAGCTGGCAGCCGTCGAAGCGGTTTCGGACGCCCGCGGCGAGGGATGGTCAGGAGCCTGTCGCATGCTGTGTTCCGTCCGTCGTCTCGTGAGTACACTGACGCATGTACGGTTGGCGGCCACAAAAAAGGCCTCTCTCCGGAGAGAGAAGCCGCATCAAGGCGGGACGAGCCGCCTCGGCTCGCCGACGTGATGCTCATCTCTCAGAGCGCGCCCAACATGTATGGCCGCACCCTGCCGGAGTTGGCACCGCGCCTGGCGCCTTCGAGATTGGGCGCTTGCGGGTTGCCGGGCTTCTAAGGGCCGTTCCCTCCACCCGTCTGGATGAGCGAGGCCGCGCCGCGGCCTACTGCATCGCATTGTACCGCATCGGTCAAGAAGTCTGCCGTCCTGCGACGAGCTGGATGGATGGCATTGCCCTTGCTCGTAAAGCTAGGCACGATGAGCATCTGATGCGAGACAGCGATGAGGAGCTGCCATGTCGTGGTGACGACGAGCGTGCGCCGTACGTCGCGACGAGGCGGTGCAAAGGCGCCGTAGACCCACGTCAGCCGGCATCCAGCAATGACGCAATCAGCTCAGACCGGAATGAGTCGCCAGCCGCGCGGCTGATGAGAGCGGAAGGACATGGCGTGCATGAGGCGAGAGCAACGGCCAGAGGTGGTCGTCATCACGGGGGCGTCAGCCGGCATCGGCCGCGCGGTCGCGCGGGAATTCGCAGCGCATGGCGCGCGGATCGGGTTGCTGGCGCGCGGCGAGGCGGGTCTGCAGGGCGCCAAGCACGACGTCGAGGCGCTTGGCGGGCAGGCCATGGCCATCCCCACCGACATCGCCGACTATGAGGAGGTCGAGCGGGCCGCCGAGACAGTTGAGCAGGCATTCGGTCCGATTGACATCTGGATCAACGACGGCTTTGTGACGGTATTCGCAGAGTTCACTGCTATCACGCCCGCCGAATACAGGCGCGTCACCGAGGTCACCTACCTCGGTTTCGTCCATGGCACGCTCGCCGCGCTCAAGCGCATGCTGCCGCGCGATCACGGCCACATCGTGCAGGTCGGTTCCGCGCTCGGCTACGTCAGCATTCCGCTGCAATCGGCCTACTGTGGCGCCAAGCATGCCATTCTCGGCTTCAGCAATAGCGTGCGGATCGAGCTGATGCATCACCATAGTAATGTCTCGCTCTCCGTCGCTCACCTGCCGGCGGTCAACACGCCGCAGTTCACCTGGGGCCGTGACAAGCTGCCCTATCTGCCGCAGCCGGTGCCGCCCATCTACGCTCCGGAGGTCGTCGCACGTGGCATCTACTGGCTGGCGCACCAGCGTAAGAAGCGCGAGCTGTGGATAGGGCTGGCGTCGGTCAGGTCCATCCTGGGCGCCAAGTTCGCGCCCGGCCTCACGCAGCGGTATCTTGCCAGAGTCGGCTACCGGAGCCAGATGCGCGATCAGCCCAACGTTGGCGACCGGTCCGACAATCTCTCCTACCCGCTAGACGCGACCCGCGACTACGGCGCGCACGGCGTCTTCGACGCACAGGAGCGGCGCGGCAGCCCGCAGCTCTGGGTGGCCGAGCACAAGGGACTGCTGGCGTTGACATGTGCAGCGGCTGGGCTCGCCAGTGCGGCTGGCATCGCGCTGGCGGCCGGAGCATTCCCGCGCCGCGATTGAAGGCCGCGCATGCAGAGAGATCCCGATCAAGACGCCGAGCGCGCTGAGCAGGCAGTGACTTGATCACCGCCGATGCCGCGCCAGGGGCGTACCGGCGGCCGGACACGCAGGATATACCGGACACGCTGGCGCGTCGGGCGCGGCGTCTGGACCGGCGAGCGAGACGATGGCGCCGGAACGCGCATATAACGAGCGGGGGACGAATGCTGGCTGGCCGATAGGAAACTTGGGCCGCGTGAGTTGGAGTTGCTCTGCATGGTCTGATATGATGGCGCCGTTCTCATCTAAGGGAAAGGCAGCCGACCAGCCTTATGTTACCGCCGTCTCAGGAGTCCGTTCCACCTCACAGGGGGGCTGACGACGACCACAGCAGTCAGCAGCAGGACCGGAGCCGGCAAAATGGAGCCGGAGGCGCAAGCGTGATATCCGGTACTGTGATAGCCGGCGGCGCGGTCGCGAAGGATGCAGCGCAGCAGTCCGAAGCGAACGGGCGGCACGATCCGGCAGTGGCGACGCGGTCGGCAGACAAGGCGTGGTCCTTCGAGCGGATCTACGACGAGTACAAGACCCCCATTTACAACTACATCTACCACATGGTCGGCAGCCGCGAGCAAGCTGACGACCTGACGCAGGACACCTTCATGAAGGCGTTCAAGGCACTGCCTAAGATGGACGCCAACCTGAAGCTGTCGGCCTGGCTGTACCGCATTGCGACGAACACAGCCTACGACGCCCTGCGCAGGCGTAAGCTGATCGCGTGGCTCCCCTGGCAGGATCTCGACCATGAGCCTGCCGATGTGGAGAGCGCCGACCCGCAGGAGACCGTGGGGACCTCAGAGCTGGTGCGCTCAGCGCTCCAACGCATGCCGAGGCACTATCGCTCGGCGCTGCTGCTCTACACTCAGCACGGCTATTCCTACGCTGAAATCGCCGCTGAGCTCAAGATTGCCGAGAGCGGCGTGAAAATGTACCTGTCTCGGGCGCGGCACTCGTTCCGCGAGCACTTCCGCGCGCTCGAGCAAGGGGGAGGCACTACTCGATGATTTGCGAGATGGCCGAGGATCGCCTCAGCGCCTATCTCGACGATATGCTCGATCCGCAGGCTCGGGGGCAGATCCAGGTCCATCTGGATGATTGCGCCCACTGTCGCGAGACCCTGGCTGACTATCGTCGCTATGATGGGGCACTGGCGCACCTGCCACAGGTGTCGCCACCGGACTCATTGCGTGCTCGTATCTTCGAGTCGCCAGAGTTCCTCGCGCTCGTTGCCGAGCAGGCCCGCGACGAACAGCGCGACGATCACGAGCGCCAGCGCGTGGCGGCCGCCAGCGCCACCCAGGGTAAGTCGCCGGGCTGGCCGCGTGTCGCGCTGCAGGTCGCGGCGGTGTTCGCGCTCGTCCTCGGGTCGGCCCTGCTCTTCAAGCAGGGCATCTTCTCCTCTGGAAACCAACAGACCAGCACCTCAACGCGCACAATCGGTGACCCAGGGAGCGGTGTCCCGCTCGCCGCTGGCACTCGGCTCGTCTATGCTCACGACGGCGCGCTGTGGAGCGCGCCTGAAACCGGCCCCGGCCTGGCACAGCGTCTGACGCCGGCAGGCGTTAGCGTGGGCCTGTGGAGCGTCTCGCCGAATGGACATAGCGTGGCCTATGCCGACGCGCACGGCGCGCTCCATACCATCCGCAGCGATGGGCTGAGCGATACGACCATCGTGCCGGCTGGCGGCACTATTTCAATGCTGGCATGGTCTCCCACCGGTGATCAGCTTGCCTACGTCAGGGGCGTTGCGGCCGGCGATGCGCTGCATCTCGTCAACGCCACGGGCGCCAACGATCGCACGCTGCCCACCGGCGCCGGTGTGATCGTTTCGACTGCCATCTGGTCGCCTGATGGGCTGCGTCTGGCCTACGTCCAATCGCTCGGCACGAGCCAGGCCCTGTGGGCCTACGATCTAGTGTCGCACCAGGCAGCGCAGCTTGCCGGCCAGGCCGACTCAGCCGTGCCAGCCGCACACTTCACGCGACTCGCCTGGCTGCCTGATACGCTACGTCCCGCGGTGACCTGGGCTGCCCATGATGACGCGAGCAGCACGATAAGCGGCGTCTTCACGCACTTCGTGCTCAACGGTGAGCAGCGCCGCCTGACTCCGTCCGGCTCCACATACACCGCGGCCGGCTTCACAGCGGCCAGCGGAGACGGCAGGTGGCTGCTCGCCCGCTCCGGCGGCTCGCCCACGCTCACAGCGCTCGCCGCCGACTCGGGAGTGGCATCCAGTGCGCCGGCACACGTCTCGGCGCCAGTCCGGGATATCGTCTGGTCATCGCGCGGCGGCACTGCCGCGTTCGTCACGACGGACGGCGAGCTCGGTCTGTGGGCGCCGGGGGGCATCCATGCGGGTGTGCTGCATGGTGTCGGCGACGAGCCGCCGGCATGGGCGCCCGATGGCGCGCGACTGGCGGCGCAGACGCTGCAAGGCGTCATTGCCGCCGAGACCACCGGCGTCACCGTGCGCCTGCTGCCTGCCGCCGCACCGGTTGGCATCCTCTGGGCACCGGACGGGCAGCGCGTAGCACTGGTCACCGCGAGCGGCGTCACCATCGTCGGCGCGGATAGCACGGGCGCTAAACTGGCCGACACACACACAGCGCAGGGACCGTTCGCCTGGTCGGTTGCTGGCTAGTCCATCATACTGCGGTCGCCCGCGCATCACATCCGTCCCCGCCCCTTAATGAATGCATTGGGGGCGGGGACGTGGTTCGGCTCATGCCCACTTTCGGCAAGCGGACGATATCCACCTTCCCCGCTTGCCGAACATCCGATCAACCCGGCTAATCCACTCAACCCGGTCCATGCGCGGACTACTGCCTTAGCGAGCGTACTGGGGGCGAACCCAAGTTGGGACCCACGCGCGCCGCTCACACACGTTGACCGCCCCCCACGGCCGCAGCCGGGGGACTCTGGTGCCGAACACGGCCGCACAGGCAAGCCCAATTGGTCCTACACGTTCGCTGGAGCCTTGGTTGTCGGTTCCGCTCCACAGGCGTAGATTTCCGTAGGCCCTACGGTATAGCGCCAGTAGCGCACACGAACAAGGACTCGCTTCTATCTCCAGCCCTAACGGGCGGGGTCTTACGCTCGGTTAGATAAAGCCTATCGAACCCCATGGTCCTCTCGCAGAGGCCAGGGCAGCGAGAAGGAAAAGGTAGCGCCTTCTCCTTCCCTGCTTTCCACCCAAAGTCTTCCCCGGTGGTGCTCGATGATCTGCCGCGCGATGAACAGCCCAACTCCCAGACCGGAGGTGAGGCGATTCGGCTCCCCGGCGATGCGATAGAACCGCTCAAAGATCTTCTGCTGCTCTGGTTGTGGAATGCCATTGCCGAAATCCTGAACGCTGACCGTTGGGCCTTCGGCAGTGGATGTGAGATGGACGATGATCTGCGTTGCCTGTGGTGAGTATTTCATGGAGTTGGTGAGGAGGTTGCTCATCACCTGGCTCAGGCGGTCCCGATCGCCGATGATGGTCCCCGGTGCGTTTCCTTCGATGGTGATTTCATGCTGAGTGCTGGTTTGCTGAAACTGCTCGACCACTTCGCGTGCGAGCGCGTCCACGTCCACGATCTCCTCTGCAAATGTCAGCTTCCCCGCCTGGATCTTCGAGAGGTCGAGTAGGTCGGCCACCAGCCGCGAGAGCTGCTTGGCTTGCCGCTCGATTGTGGCGAGCGCACGGAGCGTGGGTGGGTGGTCAGAGCCAGCCAACTGCCTCTGCAGCACTTGGGTGAAACTGAGCAAGCTAGTCAGTGGGGTGCGCAGTTCATGGCTGGCCATGTTGATAAAGTCGTCTTTGCGCTGTTCCAAGGCATGGCGTTCGGCTACGATCGCCGCTAGAACCAGCGCGGTGACGGCCGCGATGCCCATGTAGCTCTGTAGGGAGAGTAGCCTGAGCCATAGACTGCCGGTGGAGAAAGGGGAGACACCCAGGATGGTCCCGACAATGGCTAGACTCGCCAAGGTTACGAGGAGAGCAGTGGCACCACGCGGGCCATAGCGCAGGGCCCCCCAGGTGAGCAGAGGATACACCAGATGCGCGATGGGGTAGTCCAAGTGACTGGGACGAAACAGTCCCAGAAACACAAAGAGGCCGACCACCAACAGAGATAGGCTGAGCAGGCTCAGCTCCAGCAGGTGTTTTCGGGAACGTGGCCCCCGCGGCCAAGCACTCCAGGTGAGCAGGAGTGGGGTCAGCAGGAGCATGCTTATCACATCTCCAAGCCACCAGGTACTCCATATCATGGGCACCATGGACCAGCCGATGATCCCCCCGAGCCGCAGACTGCCTACTCCCAGTGTGGCACTGACGAGCGCACTGGTGGGAGCAGCCAGCAGCACCAGGACGAGTACATCGTGGAGGGAGTCCAGTGCGGGGCGCACGTGCCCGCGCCTGAGCAGCATAGCGCAGATCAGCGCTTCCAGCGTATTGCCGATGCTGATGCCAACGGCCACGAACCAGGGTGCCCCCGTGAGGATATTGACGAGAAAAGCCCCCAAGGTAATCGCGGGCCACCAGGCGTATCCCCACAGGAAGAGAGCGGCCACCGCAAGGCCGGAGGGCACCCAGACGAGTGTGGCAAATCTGCCCTCAGCCCCTAGGAGGAGACCCAATCGCCCGGTGGCTACGTACACCGCAACCACGATGAGCAGCCTGGCAACGTACTGGATCGCTCCTCTTCTCGGCAGGAGCAGAGTCTTCCGCTTCGTCTCCGTTGCGGTGACTTCCATCGCCTTTCCCCTTCCCCGTTCAGCGTTCGCGTCAATAACCCAGCCCGCTCTGGTGCAACGAGTTAGGAGATGTGCCACCTCGAGAGTGCGGTACATCGGATAGCGGGACACCATTGGAAGTCAGGGAGCGCACGAATATAAGTCAGGAACCGCAGAAAGGCGGCCATCCACGCAACCGGGCGGTATAGCAGGGATGTATTAGGGGCAATCTCCGCACGGGAGGGAGTGCAACTGCAACAAGCGCTTAGCGCCGATGAAGCGTTGGCTCTTGCGCACGGTGCGCGGCGGTGCGAACTCGCCCCCCTCTATCCCAGCGCCACCAGCTCAGACATCTCTCCCCGCCTGCTGCCTCTTCATCTTCAACCCACTGCTCTCTCGTGTCGTACAATCTCTATGGATGCCCACTGACTGACAGTCACCCACGTGAGAAACAGGATGCAAGCCCATATGACCACCGCACTCAGCAACCTGCCCACCATCGAAGTCCCCGAGTCGTATCCCATGGAGATGCCTCAGTTCCTCGCACGGATGGCCGAGCAGCACGGTCCCATCTTCAAGCGCGAGTGGGGGCCGGGCGAGTCGGTGGTCTACATGGTCGGCCCGCAGGCCAACGAGTTTATTCTGCGCACGCACCGCGAGCACTTCAGCCACGACCGCGGCTGGACGCCTTTCATCGGCGAGGTCTTCGGCAAGGGCCTGCTCAACATGGATGACCCCGAGCATGCTCGCGACCGCAAGCTGATGAATCCCGGCTTCGCGACCGCCTATATGGAGCGCTATCTGCCCATCATGCGGCGGGTCATCGCGGAGCGCGTGGCGGATTGGGCCGCGCGCGAGGTGGTGGACGTGTACCAGGAGGCGCGCAAGATCACCTTCGATGTGGCGGCCGAGGCGCTCGCCGGCCTGCGCACTGGCGCCGAGGTAGATCGCCTGCGCGAGCTTTTCTATCGGATACTGGGCGCGCAGTTCACAGCCGGCATTCAGTCCGAAGAGGAGTGGATGGCGTACATCACGCCGATCCGCGCCGAGCTGGACGCCTTGTTGCTGCGCATGATCGCCGAGCGCCGCAACGCGCCGGAAGGGGAGCACCCGAACGACGTGCTGGCGCTGCTGGTCCACGCGCGCGACGGTGAGGGACGCGGGCTCTCGGACGAGCAACTGCTCGGCCACCTCAACATTCTGCTGGTCGCCGGCCACGAGACCAGCACGACGCTGAGCGCCTGGCTCTTCTACGAGCTGGCTGCCCACCCTGACGTGCTTGCCCGCGTGCATACCGAGCTGGATGCGGCGCTGCCCGACCCGGACGTGCCAGCCAGCATCGAGACATTGCGCGGCCTGCGCGTGCTAGGCAACGCGATGGCCGAGACGGGGCGCCTGCACCCGCCCGCTGGCAACATCCCGCGTGGGGTGGTCAAACCCTTCGAGTTCGCCGGCTACACCATCCCCGCCGGCACGTTCATGTTCTGCTCCATCGCCGCCGGCCACCGCCTGCCGTCCGTCTTCCGCGACCCCGACCGCTTCGATCCCGACCGCTTCGCGCCGCCACGCGAGGAGGACAAAGCCACGCCCTACAGCCTGATCACGTTTGGGGGCGGGCCGCGCGTGTGTATCGGCATGAACTTCGCGCAGACCGAGATCAAGGCGCTCGCCGCGCACGTTCTGCGCACGCACACCGTCGAGACGCTACCCGGGCGCGAGCCAGCGGCAGTCTACTACAGCCCCGTCGCCTTCATCCCCACCGGTGTGGAGCTGCGGGTGTCGCCCCGCTAGCTCTGCTTACTGATTCCGGAGTGGGCGGCGGGCTGCTGAGGTGCGTTTGCTGAGCCGCGCGAAAGCGAGGAGGGCCAGCGCCGCGAAGACGGTCGCCTGCGCGAGATGGATCCAGAGCCACGCATCCGCGCTGCCCACTCCCACCGTCTGCCGCAAGATGTCACCGGGCCAGACCAGCGTGAAGAAGGTCAGCAAGCCGATGCTATGGACCACCACGCCCGGCACGATCGAGCCAGTGAGGTACGCCAGCGCACCGAGCATGGCGTCCACGCACAGGTAGAAGATCAGCGTCGGCCAGACGAAGCCCTGCGTCAGCGTGTGCTCCGGCGCCATCACCGCGGCGACGATCGCGATGGCGGCCGCACCGCTTATCCGCCGCTCCAGCGCGCCCTGAAAGTAACCCCGGAAGACGGCTTCCTCAGCCACTGAGGAGACCAGCGATGCCATGACCAGCAGCAGCAGCACGGTGGGCAAGGGGTAGCGAGACGAGTCCAGAAGAGTGCGCGTTGCTGGCAAATTCGCCAGTCGAAAGAGCACGAACCACAGGCCGGCCAGCGCCACGATTGAGAGCAGGCCGGCGACCAATGCCCAGGCGAGCGTGCGGCCCGCGAGCGGCTTGGCCCGCAGAGCGCGGCGCCGCGCACCCGCGGTGCCGCGCGGCCACCATCTGCCGCCGAGGTACTGCCACATCAGCCAGAGCAGAAGGGCCATAACGACGACGGCCCACGGAACCGCTGGGCTGATCGTCAGATTGACGACGAGCAGCGCGCTCCAGACGCCTCCGGCGATCAATGTCACGACCACGGCAAGGATGCCGAAACTGACCACTACTCCAACATGCTTCACGTAGCTGTTCATGATCTTCGCGCTCCTGCGGCTCCACGCGCGTAGCACTCAGCACTCAGCGCTCCGGCCCTGTTGTGGAGCGGGTGATGGGTCCGGCGGCGACCAGCGCAAAGGCCTGCACCAGGACGACGACCAGACCCGCTCCCAGCAGTGCGGAGCCGACGGCCACCAAAACCAGTTGGTCGAACGGATTGCGGTCGGACTGTGCGGCGACCACCATGAGCGCGAAAGCCAGGCTGAATACGACACAGATTGCGGCCGCGCAGAGCATCGCGATCCGACGCCACAGGTACATCGTGCGTTCCTTTCTCGGTACCACTCGTTCTCGCAGGGTGGCAGCGCCCACGGTAGGCTGCGCCGCGAGGCAGTGTGCTGATCTCAGCGCGTCATCGTGTCCCGAGCGTACCCGCCGCCGCGCACCACGTCAGGTACCGAAAGGCGTATTATGGGGGGTGAGAGGGGGTTGATTCTTCGCCTGTGCCGCAGGGATGAGGAATGGCGGCGGCACGCGAGTCCGGCGGAGTGGATAATGGCGAGACAATGCCCAGCCGGCCCTGGGCCGTGTGTGGTGATGCGCTTACTGCGGCAGCAGGCCTGATGCTCTGGCATTGGCCACCGCCTGTGTGCGGCTGTGCGCGTCCAGCTTGACGAAGATATTGTTGAGATGCTTCTTGACGGTGCCCAGGCTGACGACCAGCTCACGCGCGATGTCGCGATTCGAGGCGCCCGCGGCGATCAGCCGCAGCACCTCCTGCTCGCGCGCGCTCAATGCCTCCACCGGCGCGTGCGCTCCATCACGAACGGCGCTCGGCGCTGGCTCGCTCGCCATCGGCTCTTCCGCAGGACCGCGATCGAGCGCCGCCAGCAGACTGCGCAGATAGTCGGGAGAGAGGGCGTGCGCTTCGGCCGCCCGCTCCCGCCCGCGCTCGGCACGCAGCTTTGCGAGCAAGCGTGCCATGGGAGCGCCCTCATCAGCGAAGACGCGGATATAGCCTTCCGGCTCAGCCAGTGCGAGGGCGCGTGCCAGCGAGCGCAGCGCGTCTGCGGTCTGGCCCTGCGCCTGTAGGACCACCGCCCGCAGCGCCTGGCATTCGATGGCGCTACCCAGCCGCCCACTGGCCTCCGCTGCCAGCGATGAAGCCTCCAGCGCATCCATCGCTTCGTCGAGTCTTCCCTGGAACAAGAGCAGCCGAGCGAGCGAGATGTGGGTCAGGTCGCGCAGCAAGACAGGAGTGTCACGAGATTCGGCATCCGAGGACTCACGCTGCTCCCAGTCGCGCACAAACGCGGCAGCGTCGGTACCCCATCGCACGCTCAGCCGCGCCCGCCACGCCGCCACCGTACCGGCGACATACGGCGGCATCATACCTTGTGGCACGACCGCTTCCGCGTGGTCCAGCGCGCCAAGTGTTCCAGCCCGGTCGCCGTGCGCGCAGCACACCCGCGCCAGCATGAGATGTGCGGGGATCAGCGCGCCCAGCTCATCGCCTTGCGCAGCTAGCTCGACAGCGCACCTGGCATGCTGGGCCGCTGCCTCCAGGTCATTCCATTGGAGTCGCACTTCACTTAGCCCGACGTGTGCCGTCGCGACTGTGGGCACGGTCGCGTACTCGCGCGCCGCGAGCGACAATGCCCGTTCAAATGCTGCGGCCGCCTGGCGGAGCTTGCCCTGCGCCAGGCGGAGCTGGCCCAGCATGCAGATCGCGGTGAGCGCGTAATACGTGTTGCCTGCCGCCTCGCTCAGCGCGATGGCCTGGCTCACGGGTTCAGCCGCCGCCGCGAGGTCGCCGGTCAGCCAGTAGGCGGTGCCCAGATAGCCATTGGCGAGGCCGCGCAGCACCAGGCTTTCCGCCGGGAGCAGCGCCAGCGCCTGCTGGCACAGCTCGATGGTGCGCGGGGCGTCCGCCCGCACGGCCGCCAGCGCGGCGCGAGCAAGCGCCAGCCCCCCGGCGAGCTCTCGCGACGGACGAGATGGACTGTCTGCCTGGTCATCCCCTCGCTTGACGCTGTGTGCGCTGCGCTCGACCTCTTGCAGGCGTGGTTCCACGGCGTCGAGCTGGCCCGCAAACAGCAGCGCCCAGGCCATGAAATAGCTGAGCAGCGGCCGGGAGCGGACGTACGCTGCGGGCAACACCTCGACCCATGCGCGCAGTGTGGCACCCTGGCCGCGCAGGAGCATGTCCCCAGCCTCGGCTTCGATCAGGCGTGCCGCATGGTCGAAGTCGCCGGCCGCCAGCGCGTGGCGCACGGCTTCTTCGCGCGAGCCGTGGCGCGTGTGCCACACGGTCGCCCGCGCATGCAACAGCCGCACCTGCGCTGACTGCGTCTGCTGGAGGCGATGGCGCAGCACGTCGCCGAAGAGCTGATGATACCGATACCAGCCGCGCGCCTCGTCGAGCGCCAAGACGAACAGATGGTCGCGCTCTAGCGCCTCCAGCATCTCCCGCGCGTCGCGCCGCCCAGTCAGCGCATCGCAGAGCGGCGCACAGAAGTGATCGAGAATGCTGGTCTGGAGCAGAAAGGACTGCACGTGCTCGGGCTGCCGCTCGAACACCTCCTCGATCAGGTAATCCACGACGAAGCGGTGGCGGCCGGTGAACGCCGCGATGTAGTCGGAGGCGCCCTCCCGTCCCCGCAGCGAAAGGGCGGCGAGCTGCAGCCCAGCGGCCCAGCCCTCCGTGCGGCCCTCAAGCGCGGCGACATCGCCAGTGGAGAGGCGTAAGCCCATGATATCGTTCAGAAACGCGACAGCCTCATCCGGCGTGAACCGCAGGTCGGCCGCGTGTAGCTCGGCAAGCTGTCCGCGGGCGCGCAGGCGGGCGAGCGGGAGGAGCGGCTCAGCGCGGCTCGCCAGGATCAAATGCATCTGCAGCGGCATACGATCGAGCAGAAATGCTACCGCCTGGTGGATGGGTGGCGCGGTGATCAGGTGGTAATCGTCCAAGACAAGCGCGAAGTCAAATGGAAGCGCGGCGATTGCATTGATGAGCACCGTGAGGGTCGTTTCCACCGGCACAGCCTGCGCCGATTGGAGCATGGACAGCGCACCTCTGCCCAGGCCCGACCGAATGCCATCCAGCGCCGCTACCAGATAGGTCCAAAACCGCATTGGATCGTCGTCGCGCTCGTCCAGAGAGAGCCAGGCAACCGGCATGCCGGTCGCGGCCGCCGCGTCACACCACTCGGCCAGCAGCGTCGTCTTGCCAGACCCGGCGAGGGCGGAGACGAGCGTCAACCGATGGTGTCTGGCCTCATTCAACCGCTCGGTCAAGCGTGGACGGAGAACCACGCTGTCGCGCACCGGAGGAAGGGAAAGCTTCGTAGCCAGGAGTGGATCGCGCTCAGGCGCGGCCCTGCGGCGGTCGCTCAGCGATAGGGGATCGGCCATAGGGCGCTCCGAGTGAGGATAGCTACCGGCGCCAGCTCGCACGCGCATGATAGCATATCGAGCTCCTGGCAGACGCCGGCAGATGCGGACGCCGCCCGGCGGATGCCGGGCGGCGCCGCAAGCTAGTGAGCGCACTGAGCAGTATCAGCCTTCGGAGGCCTCGTACTGCTGTTTGATCTGCGCGACGATGGAGGGGTCGAGCAGAGTGGTGGTATCGCCCAGCACGCGGCCCTCGGCGATGTCGCGCAGCAGGCGGCGCATGATCTTGGCGGAGCGCGTCTTGGGCAGCTCGGCGGTGTAGTAGATGGCCTTGGGGCGCGCCAGCGCCCCGATCGTCTGCACCACCTGCTCCTTGAGCTCGGCGGTCAGCGCGTCGTTGGGGGTCTGACCGCCGCGCGGGGTGACGAAGGCCACGATGGCCTGCCCGGTGACGGGGTCGCTGGCCCCGATCACCGCCGCCTCGGCCACCGCCGGGTGCGCCACCAGCG